>JAYVZY010000159.1:0-8357 GCA_043782885.1 Sphingomonadales bacterium
TGAGCCCTCGAATATGGCCCGACACAACGGAGACCGCTCCGAATTCTCCCATCGCCCGCGCATTGCAGAGCAGCACGCCATAAAGCAGCGCCCAACGAATATCGGGCAGAGTGACGTGCCAGAAGGTCTGCCAGCCGTTTGCCCCGAGCGAGAGTGCGGCCTCCTCGGCAGAGCGCCCCTGCGCGGTCATCAACGGGATAAGCTGGCGCGCAACGAAAGGGAATGTGACGAAGAGCGTCGCCAGCACAATCCCCGGCACTGCGAAGATTACCTCAACATCATGCGCCTGCAACCAAGGCCCGAACCAGCCATGCGCGCCGAATACGAGCACATAGATCAGGCCAGAGACCACCGGCGATACCGAAAACGGCAGCTCGATCAGCGCAATCAACAGCCCTTTGCCTCTGAAGTCGTGCTTGGTGATCGCCCATGCGGCGACCACGCCGAACACAAGGTTGAGCGGAACGGAAATTAGCGCCACCTCCAGCGTCAGCCAGATTGCAGCGCGCGCATCAGGCTCTCGCAACGCCTCAGCATAAGTCGCTGCACCCTTTCGGAGCGCCTCCACGAAAATCGCCGCCAACGGTAACAGCAGCACGAGCGCGATATAGCCCAGCGCACCGCCGATCAGCAGCGCCTTAAGCCACAGCGGCGTAACCAGGCTAGAACGCGCGTTCATAGCCCACGCCGCCGCAGCGCGCGGCCTTGGCGCAGGTT
This sequence comes from Sphingomonadales bacterium, assembly GCA_043782885.1. GTDB lineage: Bacteria > Pseudomonadota > Alphaproteobacteria > Sphingomonadales > Sphingomonadaceae > JAGWQR01. The sequence goes on from JAYVZY010000159.1 coordinate 718, forward strand.
AATAGCGATCAGGATGCTGAATGAAACGATCAGCATGATGACGGCAATCGCAGACGCGCCGGCATAATCATATTGCTCTAGGCTAGTGATAATGAGCAACGGAGCAATTTCAGAAATCTTGGGCATATTGCCCGCAATGAAAATCACCGAGCCATATTCGCCAACACCACGCGCGAACGCCAGCGCGCAACCCGTAACTAACGCGGGCGTAATCTCTGGGAGCACGACGCGCCCGAAGATTTGCCAGCGGGTGGCCCCCAATGTTGCCGCCGCCTCCTCAGTCGCATGATCAAGATCAGCCAGCACTGGCTCTATGGTGCGGACGACAAACGGCAGGCCGATGAACACCAAGGCCACAACAATTCCTTGCGGTTGATAGGCTATTTTTATGCCAAGCGGCTCCAGCCACGCACCCACCCAGCCGGTATTGGCATAAATTGCCGTCAGCGCGATCCCCGCCACCGCCGTCGGTAGTGCGAAGGGCAAGTCAACCAGCGCCGACAGCACACGCCGCCCCGGAAACGGAACCCGCACCAGCACCCATGCCACCAGCAGGCCGAACACCGCATTGATGAGCGTCGCCAGCGCCGCCGCGCCAAACGTCACGCGATACGCCGCCAGCGCGCGATCAGAAAAGCCGACAGCAATGAAATGTTGCCAGCCATCGCCCATGCTGCGGATAAAAACGGCGGACATCGGGATCACAACAATAAGGCTGACCCAAAACATGGTCAGCCCCATCGTTAATCCAAATCCCGGCAATGCGGATCGTTTGGTCATGCTTTGGCTCTAAATGAATCGTATAGCTGCCGCTATTAGAACCTAACCTGCGTAAATACACCTATTTCATTATAAGAAGCCTTGCCTGCAACGCCGCCAACAACAGGGCCGGGTGCAAGTATCGCGTCTTGGGTCGTTAAGTTGGCCGCAGAAACACCTGGATTGGCTGAACTAAGCCTGTCATGCTTATAAACCAAAGCGATGTCGACGCCCTTCGTTGCGGCATAAGACGCACCTAGATTATAGAATGACTCATGCGAATAAGGGCTGTTTGCGGCCCTAACCGCCAAAGCATTGGGCCGTGACCAATCATAACGACCAAAAAGCAAAATCTTCGGCGTTACGTTAACCGAAGCAAAGCCCGAATAGCCATCGCTGAACGTTTCTGGCTGCGCAATCGTAAGCGCAGAGAGGAAATTGTTATTCTTAGTCCAGAAATACTCGCCACCAATAGTGAAGGCATGTTTGGCAATCGAGCCCTTATAGGCCAGCAGCGCATCAACACGACTTGACGTGCGAATCGGCGTTGCAACAGCCTGTACATCTCCAGCGAGTTTGCCAGTGTAGCCGCCAACGCCTGCATTCAGGCCATGATAAGCGACCGAGACACGGCCTTCTAAATCAACGCTGTTGGTGCGCGTCGGGTTCTTAAACCCACCGCCATTGATGGCAGACGCAGCATAAGAGAGGCTTAGCCCCTTTGAATTCCCAATCGTCCCGAAGACATGCACACCATAATCGGCGGTACTCCCCAATTTTAGGCGATCGGTAATGCTCTGCTCGATATAGCGCGTTCCCGTGATGCTATCGACATAGCCGATCCAAGGCAGTGCCGCCGCTCCCAAACGAACGGTCAGGGGATCACCAAATTTGGCCTGTAGATAGGCGAATTTGATGTATACGTTCGCGCCTGAAAGGGCGACATTCTTCGAATATGCACCGCTTGCGTTAAAATCGGTGGTGAGATTGGCCGAGAATGTCTTGTTGAACTTGTGATCAACGGCAAGATACGCGCGCTTAATATCAACGCCGGTGCCACTCGGCGCGTTGGTATTTTGTACGCCTGCGCCATCGACCGATCGCAAAACCAAATTCGATGCGTTGAGGAACAATAAGCCAGAGACCGTTGTGCCTGATGACGATGCCGCATTGGCATTGATCGCTGATTTGATCTGGCCGGAGACCGCAGCGCTGTTGCTGGCGAGCTGAGTGCTGACTTGCGCCACTTTCGCTTGCGTTGCCTGTGCACTTGCGGTGGCGGCTGAGGCCTGGTCAGCCGTGATACGTTGTGCGGCTTCCTGCGCATCTAAGCGCGTCTGTAATGCGTTTAGCTGCGCCTTGAGCTCTGAAATTTCTCCCGCGTCATGGTTATGCAGCGCAGCAGCCGTGCGCTTATGTCCGTGGCGCTGTGTTTTGGCTTCGGCAGATGTTGCAAAGCCAGCAACACCAAGTGCCGCGAGGCATACGCCGACCCGCAGGCGATAATTTTTGTTCATTTCAATCTCCCTAGAAATAGCAATTTTGCGGGGCAACCGCACGACTCCTATACTTTCAGTCGCGCATTAAAATCACGCGAGATAATCTATACCACTTAAAACATATCATTTATATATGATATAAAATCAAACTGTCGTTGCAATGGGCCGCTGTGTCGCATGCGTCCGCAATTGAGAGCTGCGGTTGGCCTTGGGAACGAGCTGGATGGGCGCATTGAGGGCGTCGACATGATGGAGGGGATATTCCCAAAATCCTACCGTTGTAGACCAGCTTTTTAGCCAATTCGGTTTTTTTGATTCTGTTGACAATTGGTCAGCTGTGCGAAACGAACGTACAGCGTGGATGTGCATTGTTGTTTACTGCCAGCAACCAATAACATTCCACTAAAAACTCTTCGTCATCCCCACGAATACCCCGCGCCGCGCACCGAATGAAGGGGCGCCAACGCCGATGCCGGTGCCATCTCGAATTTCGTAAACATTGTCGAGCAGGTTCTGGACATCGACACGCACATCCAGCCCAAGGCGTGTGAACTTATGCCCGACCGAGGCGTTGACCACCGCATGGCCTGCCAACGCCGCACCGTTGGGGATAGGGATGTTATAGGGATCAGGCAGGATGGTATCTGGCGCGCGGCGTAGCCCCGAGCCGTAAACCACATCGGCGCTCACCCGTGTATCGGCGAGCGGGCCGTGGCTCCACTTATAGGCAATGCCGCCCGATCCCGTCCAAGTCTGGTCGTGATCGAGATAGATGTAATTATTCGCCGAATATGGCAGTTTGACCGCACTGAAAGTATATTCATTTGAGTCGATGTTGAAGCCCTGGCCCTTCTGATAGGCTAGGTTGGCATAAGCGCTTACCCCGCCTTTTGCATAGGTGAGGCTCAATTCGCCGCCGAACAACCGGCCTTTGGTGTAGTTGAACGGCGTCAGGATGATCGGCGCACCAAACTGGCCTTCATCGACCAATTGAGTGTCGCGCCGGTAATAGCCATCAAGGCCGATCGTGAAAGCCTTGCCGATCTTTTGCTGAAAACCGAGATCAAAATAATTCTCGCGCTGGGCATAGGTCGGGGTATTGGTGCGCACATTGGGAGCGCCGGTGGTGTTCTCCAGCAGCAGGATATTCTCGCTCGCCACCAGCTCAAATGGCGCTGGCGCAAAATAGCGCGCATAGCCCGTATGGATTGTTAGCGCGGGGTTGGGCTTCCACACCAGATTGACGCGCGGGGACAACTGGCGCTCGTTGCGCGGGCCATCATTCTCGTCGAAGCGCGCCCCAAAGTTGAGCACGAGATTGTCAACAATATGCCACTCGTCCTGCAGATATGCGGTGTAGGTCCATTGGGTGGCCTGCGTGTCGAACGGCACGACGATCGGCGGGCCATTGATGCTGCCTTGGCTGTAGCCCAGTTGCGGGTTCATTGGATCAAAAACATCGCCGTCGGTCGGGAATACGTTGGTCTGCGTCGAACTCGTCGAATGATCACGCTCGATCAGTCCGCCAAAACGCAACGTGTGATGGTCGCTGAGCTTATAGACGCTATCCACTTGCGCGCCGACCGTGAAGTCTTTCTTGTTGGCGTTCTGTGCCAGCGCGTTGAATAGCAATTCGCCCGTGATGTCGGGCCGATAGGCGAGCGATGACTGACGCGCGAACACCGAGGTCTGAAACGAGAATGGCCCGGCGCTGTGCAACCAACTCAGCGACCCAAACCCGGTGCGCTGCAATTGGATTTCGTTGAGCTGTTCGCTCGGGAATGCGGTGACGCCGTTGACGGCAACCGGGTTGCCGTTGACATCGGTTTGACCGCCGACCAACCCAACCGGATTGGGGATTTGATACCATTGGCTGCTATAGCCACCCGTGAACGCGATCCGGTCATTCGCGCCCAGAATATGGTCGATATAGCCAAAGCCGCTGAACTGATCGGTTTTGTCGTGGATTGCGCTGACATTGCTGTTCACGTTCTCGATGCCGAGATTGCTGTGCTTATAATCGCCAGTCACGAACCAAGTCGTCCCGCCCGAACTGCCGGTAAGCGAAAAGCTCGGCTCAATCGTATCGTGGCTGCCGCCGTAAAGACTGAACGTGCCGCCATTCTTGAGGCTGGTCTTGGTCGTGATGTCGATAATCCCCGCCGTGCGCAGGCCATATTGTGCCGGAAGCGTGCCGGTCACCAGATCAAGTTTCTCGATCAGGCGCGGCGACAGCGTCTGGCCGAACACCGCGATGCTCTCAGGCAGAATGACGCCGTTAAGACGATATTGCACGCCGTTATGTTCATCGCGGACATGGAACTGCCCGAACTGATCCTGACTCACACCGGGAAGTTGCAAGATGATGTCGTTGATCGGCTGGTTGTCGCTGCCCGGCAGGCTCTGGATGCTCGCGCTGGTCAGCGTATAGTTGCTCGCCCCAAGGCTGGGCTTGATACTTTCGCGCGCGGCATCAAGACGTTGGCCCGTAACCACGATGTCGGTTCCTGCGGTTGATGAATCCGCAGCAAATACGGGTGAGGAGAGCATGGCAAGCGCGATTGCCGTGGTTGAGAGAAAGATATTTTGCACTGCCATCCCTTTTTCATGTAACAATGTCACATGACTGGATTCGGGATTAATCCAATATGAATGGGAACGTCAGGCGCAGTAGCGAGAATGAATGACCGGCCTGTCTGCGGCGAAATGCCATATTATGCCGATAAGTGGTGTTCATTACAGCTCTCACAATATCCGCGCAGTTCAATCATCGGGCGCTCGACGATGAAACGCGCTGTCTGTGCCGCCACGCGAATGTGTTCAACGGCCTCATCATCATCGACATGCTGGATTTTGCCGCACCGATTGCACACTAAAAAGATGCAATCATGATGATGTTCTGGGTGAGCGTTGACGATATAGCCGTTCTCGCTCTCAACGCGCATCGCAACGTTATGTGCGATAAAGAGATCAAGAATACGGTAAATCGAATTGGCCAAAACGCGACGCCCTTGAGCTGCACACACAGCCCTCGTGATGTTATAGGCGCTTGCTGGTGCAGAGAAGGTAACGAGCGCATCAAATACAGCCGCACGCAATGGGGTCCATTGTTCGCCCACGGCCTCCAGCACTTGTTGTGCTGAAGCCGCCAGCCTCCGCGCCGGAAATAAGGTCGTATGGTGCTCTTTCTCACATCCCATACACTTCGAATGCGCGCTCGCATCGTTGATTGCAAGGAGGGCAGTTACAAGCGGTTGTGGATCTTTACGATGCGAGCGCGGTGAAAACTTTCCGGCGCATTTCCGATCTATGTGACTTGGGTGCAGCGTTAGCGCGTGCTTCAGCCGTCGCTTTAAAAGGAAGTTTTGATAGATCATCGGTCAGATTGCGATGTTGACCAGCGAGCTGTCGAAGATAAATTTGGTGCGCAGCTTCAACCACTTGGCGACGCGATAACATATCAACGTTTAGAAAAGAGCGGACACCAGCCATTTTGTGGGATCGAACCGTCGACAATTTTGCACGTGCCAGCGCCATTTTTATCTCTTTCCGCGATGAAAGACGCGCATAGACCACATTTCTGTGCGCCGTGCGGCATCAATTGATAGCCGACGTCCTTGCGACTGAGTCCCGCACGCGCCGCCGTGGTGCCCATCGTGAGTGCAATGGGAACAGCGCCAACCAATGTCCCAATACGTTGGAGTGCCGTGCGGCGGTTGATGGATTTTTTCTGATTCATGAGCTTATCCTATGACTGACGGGCCAGTGCGGGGAGGTGAAGGCACTGGCCCGTAGCCGACCCTCTGCGGGCTACTTCGTCACGATCGCATGTTGCATGGGCGCAAGCTTGGCGATCAGTCGGTTTTGGGCGCGGAAATTGACGTGCTCTTTGTCCATCGAGAATTGTAAATCCTCGGCGAGCGCGTTGAAATCGCGATTGCGCAGGTTCATACCGGTGTGCGCGCTTTTCATATCCTTGCCGGTGTAGGCGCAGGGGCCGCCAACGAGATAGCAGACTTGCGCTTTGAGTTCGAACCGCAGCCGAACGAGGTTCGAATTTTTGAATCGTTCGGCTATGCGCGGATCGGTGGTGATCCGGATCACGAAATCATCGATGATCCGATCAATGCCTTCTTTGCCATGAAACGCCTTGAAGACATGATCGCCTTTGATCGGCGTTGCGCCTGCTGTGCTGCTCTCAGCGGTGGGCGCCATCGCCTCTTGTGACAGCGCGGGGGTGGCGTAAATCAAGGCGGCTCCGGTGAGCAGCGCGGCTGACGCGGCGATGCAGACCGGCATGAACATCGAATTTTGATTGTTGATACGCTTGAGCGATGTGAACATGGGGAAATCCTTTGCTAAATGAGGTTAAAGCCCGGCTTGGAGCGAGAGAAAGACACCGCGCTGGCCCTTAAAGGTCGCGATTGAACCGAGATCGGTATAGGCGGCGGTGAGCGAGAGGTGTTTGTTCAGGGTGTAGGCAGCGAAGACATCATACCAAGCGTCTTCCTTGGCAAAGCCGAGGTTGTTCGGCTTCGTGCGGAATTCGGCGCCGACAACGAGCTTCTTAGTGAGCAAATAGCCAATAGAGCCCTCGAATTCGGGTTTGTACTTATCCCCTCGGTCACCACCAAAACCGAGCAACCCGGTTTGGTTCGCCTTGGTGAACCGTAACGTTGCGTCGACTACCAACGATTGATCGAGAAACACTTTTGTGGCCGCGATATAGAAATCGGTGCCGTCATTATGCTTACCGCCTACGGCCTGAATAATCGCCGCCTTGTCATTGTGCTTATATTGCACGCCCACCGCAACCTGCGGCAAAATCCTGTTCTGGTCATACACTGCATCGCCGAACAGCTTGAGCTTGGCGCCAAATACATCTTGATTAAAGGTAAAGCCTTGGCCGAGCCCAAGCAACGCGCCGGTCTTGCCTGTGTCGAAGTTCTGGCGCGTGTAGGACAGCTCGAGCCGGTCATAAAAACCGATCGCAATGCCGTAATCCTTCAGCCCATATTGCGGCGTGCCGACATACGTAAAATGGACATTGCCGCCAATTGCGTTGCGCGTGCCATAACCGGCAATCGTCGCCCAAGTGGCCAAACCGCCGCCAGATGCGCCCTCGACGTTAGAGATACCCTGCGTTAACAAAAGGCGGCCGCTATCGAGACGAGACACGGGAGCGGATGGATTACCAACCACATCAGAGGAGGGAGCTGGAGCTGGTGGATCATCGGCCCTCGCGGCACCCGACATAAGAAGGCCAATCATTGCGATTGGTGGGCATAGGATTGTGGTGAGCGATTTCATCATAAGATCCCTTTTGTTGGTCGTTGGGTCGAACCGTTGTTGGTCGCCACCATCAAACCTCGCCGCGCAAGG
>JAYVZY010000160.1:0-1921 GCA_043782885.1 Sphingomonadales bacterium
ACTCGTTGACGTCTTTGGCGCCACTGATTTCAAAGGCAATCCGCTCGCTGTGGTGCTCGATGGCGCGGGGCTTGATACCGCGCAGATGCAGGCCATCACCCAATGGTTCAACCTCTCCGAAACGACCTTTCTGTCGCCACCGAGTGATCCCGCAGCCGATTATAAGGTGCGCATTTTCACGCTGGAGCACGAACTGCCGTTTGCGGGACATCCGACGCTTGGCTCATGTCATGCGTGGCTGCGGGCGGGCGGTCAGCCCAAGCAGGGCGGGGTGGTGGTGCAGGAGTGCGGCGCAGGGCTGGTGAAGATCAAGCGCTGCCAAGACGAAAACGGCGCAGATCAACTGGCCTTCGCCGCGCCGCCGCGCACCCGCACTGGTCCACTGGATGACGCGACAGTCGACGATGCCTGTGCCGCACTCCAGATCACCCGCGCCGATATCATCGCGCATGAATGGCTGATCAATGGCCCGACTTGGGCGGGTGTCATGCTCAAATCAGCCGCAGCGGTGCGCGCGGTAAAGCCGCTCGGCAGTTGGCCTAAGCATTTTGACATGGGACTGGTTGGGCTGAGCGACAGCGCGGACATTGTCTATGAGGTGCGCGCGATCTTCACCAACCACAACGGCACGTTGGTTGAAGACCCGGTCACCGGCAGTCTCAATGCCGGTGTTGCGCAATGGTTGCTCGGTGCGGGCCACGTGACGGCGCCCTACAGTGCCGCGCAAGGCACCTGCATTGGTCGCCAAGGGCGGATTGCAATTACGCAGGATGCCGATGGCGTGATTTGGGTGGGCGGTGCGACCAAAACACTGGTCAGTGGCGAGGGCCTATTTTGACGACTTGAGCACGAGAGCCGATATGTTTGGAAAATGCCCGACCAACTCTACCCAAGGCTCTTGCTCGCCTGTTCGAATACGTCCTTGCTTAATCCCGGCGTGGCGAGCAGGCGCTCCAATGCGGCGCGCATCAGCGCCTGTCGTCCCTCATCAAAGCGCCGCCAACGGCCGAGCGGCGGTGTCAACTTGGCGGCAGTTTGCGGGTTGATCGTGTCGAGCGCAATCAGCGTATCCGTCAGAAGCGTATAGCCCGCCCCATCTGCGGCATGAAAATAACGCTGGTTGCCGCTGAACGCGCCGATGAGTGATCGCACACGGTTCGGGTTGTTCAGGCTGAAGTCGGGGTGTTGTTTCAGCGCCGTGACTGCCGCCACTGTATCGGCGCGGCTGCTCATCGCCTGAGTTGAGAACCATTTATCAATAACGAGCGCATTGCCTTTATAGCGATTGTAGAAAATATCGAGCGCCGCCACACGCTCGTCCGCGTTGCTATTCGCCAGTGTGCCGAGCGCAGCCATCCGGTCAGTCATGTTATCTGCCGCACTGAATTGGGCAAATGCCTGCGTGCTTGCGTCGATTACGCCGCTCGCCTGAATATAACCGAGCGCCACATTGTGGAGGCGACGCGCGCCTTTCGCTTGGGGCGTATATTCATATGGCCCGCCTGCGTTCTGGGCATAGGCGGTGCGCCATTCGGTATGCAGCCCTTTCCCGAGGGCAACCCTGAGCGCCTCGCGTGCCTTTGCAATCGCCTCGGGATCAACCACAAGCATTTGATCGCCAATGAACGATTCCGAGGGGAGCAGAATCGCTTCGGCCTTGAACGCTGGATCGAGCGCGGGGTTGACCAGCGTGTCTTTCACCGCCTCGATCACGGCGGCATGATCTGCCCTGCCTGTCGAAACGGCGGCGACCAACGTATCAAGCATCAATTGCTGCATCGCTTCAAAGCGCGCGAACGGGTCATCGTCATGCGCCGAGAGGAACGCGAGATCGGCAGCAGAGCGCTCCGCTTCCACGATAATGGGTGCCGAGAATCCGCGATTGAGGGAGAGGATCGGCGCGGCGACATGATTGGCGAAC
>JAYVZY010000161.1:0-2211 GCA_043782885.1 Sphingomonadales bacterium
CGGCGCAGCGTTTCTGATGCAATGGCGTGCGCAAGGCCGCGATCAGCGGGGTTATCAAGGCCTTGGCAGGCGTGCCCAAGTGCATTCTCAAGCGCCTGACCACGCCGAAGCACGGCGTCTAATAGTTTAAGCGCGGCGCGGCGCGCGGGGAGGCCCGGAATGTCTGTCATGATATGGCCCTAAGGTGCGTTGGCGCGAAAGGGAAGCTGTGCTATGTCAGGAGCATGGACAGCAACCGCCCCAAATGGCTCAAACCGCCCGCGCACCTTAGCCCATCGCCGCCCGTGCCAGCCCCCGAACCGATGGTGCGCGCCGAGGAACCCGACCCAGAACGGCTCGATCCTGTGCGCTACGGTGATTGGGAAATCAGCGGGATAGCGGTGGATTTTTAACGCTGCTCAGACCTAAGCGGTCGCGACATCAGATCATTCATCACCTCTTGCACGTCTGCCCAGCCGCTGAGCAGTGCGCATACGGCGTCGACAACCGGCATCTCAACATTCATTGCCCGCGCGGCCTGCTGCAACACTGGAGCGGTGAAGGCGCCTTCCGCCACCGACGTTTTGGCAGACAACGCTTCCTCCGCAGACATTCCGTTGCCGAGCGCCACGCCGAGCGCATAGTTCCGCGATTGGGTGGAGGAGCAGGTCAGCACCAGATCACCCAAGCCCGAGAGGCCACTTAATGTCTCCGCTCGCGCGCCTTTGGCGAGCCCGAAGCGCGTCATCTCCGCAAAGCCGCGCGCGATGAGGGCGGCTTGCGCATTTTGGCCGAGCCGTGCCCCGGCCGCCACACCGCAGGCAATCGCGAGAACATTCTTCACAGCGCCGCCGATCTCTGCGCCAATCACGTCACTGGAGTAATAGGGCCGGAAATGAGGGCGAGCGAGCATGGTGGCGAGGTGCTCGCCTAAGGCCTTATCGTGGCACGCCAACGTTATCGCGGTGGGCAGGCCGCTCACCACTTCTGCCGCAAATGTGGGGCCGGAGAGCACAGCTATCGGGGCGTGTGGACAGGTCTCGGTGGCCACTTCGGAGATCAGCTTCATCGTCTGCGCCTCAATGCCCTTGGCGCAGAGGATGAGCGGAGTCGTGCGACTGGTGAAGGCGCTCAGCGTTGTGCGCACGAATTGCGCGGGGGTGACGATGAGGAGGACATCGTGCGCGGCCATTGCTGCGAGATCGGCTGTAGCGGAGAGGGTATGAGGAAGGGCGAGATTGGGGAGGAAGAGTGTGTTTTCGTGTGTGGTGTTGATGCTCGCCACCACGTCTGTCTCGCGCGCCCAGAGCTGTACCGGCCCTTGATCGGCCAGCAACGTCCCAAGCGCAGTGCCCCACGCCCCACCACCGATGATCCCTATCGTCACGCCTTCACCCCTGCACCCCGCGCCTTTTCGGCGTCTGGATCGAGTGGCCAGCGCGGGCGGGCGATCACGTCCAATCCATCAATCATCCCTGCGCCATAGCGCTCCACGCCCGCCCAGCCAATCATCGCGGCATTATCGGTGCACAGCCAGAGCGGCGGAGCGATGAAGCGGAAGCCGCGCGATGTAGCAAGGCCTTCGAGTGCGCTGCGCACCACTGTGTTCGCCGCAACGCCGCCCGCGACGACAAGCGCAGTTACATCATCGCAAGCATCGAGTGCGCGCCGGGTGCGATCGATCAGGCAATCGACGACCGCCGCTTGAAAGCTCGCGGCAATATCGTCCGCTTGGTACACACCGGATTGATACGCACGCAGCACCGCACTTTTGAGCCCGGCGAATGAAAAATGTGGCTCTGGTGATCCCTTGAGCGGACGTGGTAAGGGCACCGCCTTCGAGTCTCCGCTCAACGCCGCCCGCTCCACCGCTGGCCCGCCGGGAAAGCCGAGTCCCAGGATTTTCGCTGTCTTGTCAAATGCCTCGCCTGCCGCATCATCAATCGTGGTGGCCAGCCGCTGATACCTGCCAACCCCCATCACCCTCAGCAATTGGCAGTGTCCACCAGACACAAGCAACAGCAGATACGGATAAGCGAGTGTCGGATCGGCGAGGCGCGGCGAGAGCGCATGACCCTCCAAGTGATTTACCGCAATTAACGGCTTGCCGGCAGCATGGCACAGCGCCTTCGCGGTCACGAGCCCGACCATCACGCCGCCGATAAGGCCAGGCCCCGCCGTCGCGGCAATCGCATCAACATCTTTGAGCGAAACCCCCGCATCCGCCAGCGC
>JAYVZY010000162.1:0-7390 GCA_043782885.1 Sphingomonadales bacterium
GTTCCCGGCGCGACACCGTTCGTCGTATAGGCGAGTCCCTTTTTGGACAGAATATCAAGCAATTTTCCACACACCGTTGGCTGCACCTTGGCAAACGGATCGTAGCTGCAATCGCTCCCCGTCACGACAATGGGTGCTTTGGACAACGCCGTAGCCAACTGTGGGTTCGCGGCATCGGCCATCATATGAAAGAGCGGAAAGAGCGACACCAGCGTCAGGAGATACCCCAAGATAATCAGCGGCTTGCGCCCAACCTTATCCGAGAGCCAGCCAAACAGGATGAACCAAAACAGGCTGAACAGCGCACCCAGCATGATGATGAGCTGTGCGCTCGTGTCATCAACCCGCAGTGCATTCTCAAGAAAGTAAAGCGCTTGGAGCTGTGCGGTATACCAAATGACGGTTAAACCGGCAGCAACACCGATCATCGCCGCCACTATCCGCCCGAATTTCGGCCAGGTGTTAAAGCTCTCTCGCAGCGGATTGGCTGACGTTTCGCCGGCCGCCTTCATCGCCACAAACACCGGGCTTTCCTTTAGCATGAACCGTATCCACAGGGAGATGACCAGCAGAATAAGCGAAACCAAGAAGGGAATGCGCCAGCCCCAATCAACCCACGCCGCCTTGCCAATAATGGCGTTCGTGGAGAGCACAACCGCAAGGCTGAGGGTGAGGCCACCAATCACGCTCGCTTGAATGAAGCTGGTGTAGAAACCGCGCCGGTTGGCCGGGGCATGTTCTGCTACATAAATCGCCGCTCCCCCATATTCGCCGCCCAGCGCCAACCCTTGCAACGCACGCAACGCCACCAAAATGATTGGCGCGGCAAGGCCGATGCTCTTGAATGTGGGCACCAGCCCGAGTGCCGCTGTGGCACCGCCCATCAGTGTAATCGTAATCAGGAAGGTGAATTTGCGCCCGAGCCGATCCCCCAACACACCGAAGAACGCCGCCCCAAAAGGCCGCATCCCAAAGCCCACACCAAAGGTCAGCAGCGACAGCAAGAGGCTGGCGACCTCGCTTCCCGCCGGAAAATACAGCTTGGCGATAATCGGGGCTACTGTTGCGTAGACAAAGAAATCATACCACTCAAACATCGTGCCAAGTGATGATGCGAGGATCACCAGCCGATCGCGCTTAAAATCGATGATGTCGTCCGTATCTGATGTCATATCCCAGCCCCTCCACAGATTCCTTTGCCGGATATTATCGGGGAAGGGAAGGGTTCAAGATGCTCTCTGCTCAGCCGCTAAATGAAACAGCAAAACCGTCTCGGGGAGGGTGAGCGGCAATTGCAACCCCGCCTTCATAAGCGCATCGCCGCTAAGCAGCTTGCCGCGTCCCGTAAGATCGAGCGCCTCAATGATCGACGGCGATGAGCGTGATGGCGAGACCTGCGGCCACACCAATCGCAGCCGATAGCGCATCGCCGGATCGAGCCCGGTCAAATAAACGCGGTCAGGCAGCGTGCGCTTGTGACCCGTGACCAGCGCGATGGAGAACAACGCCTCACCCTTGTCGGCCGCGACCACGCCCATCGCCATAAGATAGTCCGGCGTATCGAGCCGCTGCAAATCGCCAGTATGGATCAGGTGGCGATGCGCCTTGTAGAGCGTGATGGCCGTCTGGAGCTCCGCCAGATCGGCTGCTGGCTCGGTGAGCACGTTCAACTCCATCCCCATGTGCCCCATCAGTGCGGTGCCCGCACGCATCGCCATCGAGAGGGTTCGCCCGGTAACGTGGCAATGCTGCGGCCCAACGTGCGCACCCAGCACCTCAAGGGGCAAAAAATATGATGCACCGCGCTGGATGGCCTGCCGATCAACAGCGTCGTTGGTGTCCGATGTCCACACGCGGTCAGTATGAGCAAGAATGCCAAGATCGCAACGCCCGCCACCGGATGCGCAACTCTCGATTTCGACCTGCGGATGCTTCGCCCGCAACCGATCGAGCAGCGCCCAAAGGGCGCGCACCTGGGCATCGGCGCGTGGCCGCCCTTGATGATCACCTGGATGATTGAGATCACGGTTCATATCCCATTTGACATAGCCAATGGTATGATCGGAGAGGATCGCATCAATTCGATCAAAAAGATAATCACTCACCTCAGGCCGCGAGATGTCGAGCACATATTGGTAACGATACGGAATTTGATCGAGCCCCGCGATCTGCAAAATCCAATCCGAGTGGGCGCGAAACAAATCGCTGTCAGGATTGATCATTTCGGGTTCAAACCAAATCCCCATCTCCATGCCGAGGCCGGTGACATGATCAATCAGCGGCTTCAGCCCCTCCGGATACACCGCGTCCGACACATACCAATCCCCGAGGCCTGACAGATCATCGCGCCGCGAGCCAAACCAGCCGTCATCGAGCACAAAACGTTCGGCACCGATGGCGGCGGCGCGATCAGCGATGGCCGTGAGCTGATCCATCCCATGATCAAAATACACCGCCTCCCAGGTGTTGTAATGCACAGGGCGTGGCTTCGCGCGCACCTGTGGGGACAGGATGTTGCGCCGGATATAGGTGTGGAACGCGCGGCTCATATCCGCGAGCCCGTGCGCAGAATAGGCGGCGACGATTGTCGGGCTCTCATACCGCTCTCCCGCTGCAAGCCGCACCTCTCCGGGAAAGAGCAATGCACCCAACGACGCGAAAACGCGCCCATCGCTGAGCGTATCCACCCGGATGCGGTGATTGCCGCTCCAGGCAAGCGTTAGGCCATAGGCTTCGCCCGCATTCTCGGTCGTGGCCTCGGTGCAGAGAATAACCCCCGGAAATGCATCGTGCGACGAGCGGCCTCGGCGGTTCTCACGAATATATCCGCCAGAAAAGCGCGCCAAGCGCTCCCGCTGAAATTCGCCTGTCCAACGTCCGGTAAAGCCGATCATCTCGGTCATCCGTGCCGGCACGGGCAAACAGGCTGTCGCCATCTCGTTGAGATCAAGTGGCGCGGCGCCGCGATTCGTTACAACAGACGAGATCGTGAGCGCGTCACTTTCGGTATCGAGCGCAATATGATACGCGATACCGATCTGGGTGCGCGCGTCCAGGCAGTCAATCGTCACTGCTTGCGCCGTTTGCCGCGCGGCGGTCACATCAAAGCGGCTACCCCAGTCTTGCCCGTTACGATGCGCTGAAAAGCCGGACGGGCCTAGCAATCCCAGCCCCAGCTCCAGCGCGAGCGAGGCTGCAATTGGCGCGTCTGCGCTGCCCGGCCCGCCTTGGCTGGTACTCAGCAGCGCCACCTCCTCATCGCTCACCGCGTCCTCCAGCCTTGCGCCCCAATAGAGCATGGCCGGAGGACGCCCCTCAGCGACGCTCAGGATAACTGTCGTTTTCGGTGCATTTAAGCGAAAGAATGTCATTCAAACTCCGTGGTGGCGCTTCATCAGCCTTGGCTGACTGGGTGTAATAACGATAGTTGCCGACTCAGAAAAGAAAAGTAGCTTAGAACACGTCGGCGCAGTAGCATGGCGGATAAAAATATGGAGAGGATAAATATGTTTTCAGGCGGCTCATCAATCGTGCAAATCGGAGTGTTTACAGGCCTCACGCTGCTGATCGCGGCACTCACGTATTGGAAGGTGCACGGCGCGAGTGCCGATAGGACGCGCGAAGCGGGATCTACGCGTGAAGTGTTTCTGGCTGGCGGCGGGCTAACATGGCTGTTCGTTGCAGGGTCAATCACGCTCACCAACCTCTCCACCGAGCAACTCGTGGGCAACAATGGCAATCAGATGCTGTTGCTTGCTTGGTGGGAGCTGTGCGGATTTTGTGGGTTGCTCATACTCGCATTCGTCTTCGTGCCGATCTATTACCGTAATCACTGCACAACGGTGACGGAGCTGCTCGAAAAGCGTTATCAGGGCGGCAGCATCCGCACCGTGATTTCAGCGCTGTTCCTGCTGGGGAACATCTTCATTTATCTGCCCGCCGCCCTGTATAGTGGCAGCCTCTTCCTCAAATCGATGTTTGGTGTGGACTGGAACCTGCTCTGGTTTGCGGCACCGCTCGCGATCATCGCGGCCCTTTATACCATCACCGGTGGGCTGCGCGCGGTCGCCGTGATGGACACTTATTCGGGGATTGGTGTGCTGGCGATTGCGATGCTGGTGGTGTTTCTTGCTCTTTCCGCCATTCATTTCGATTTTTCCGGTATCCCGCGCGAGCGGCTCAACATGTTCCAAGAAGGGAAAGATGTTGTTATTCCGGCGCATACCCTGTTCACCGGTATGCTGTTCATCCAGATATTCTATTGGTCAACCAACCAGAACATTACCCAAAAGGCGATGACGGCCCCAACCGTGAAAGAAGCGCAAAAGGGGGTGCTTGCTGCTGCAGTTGTGCGTATTCTGATCATTCCCGCGATTGTCGTTGTCCCCGGCGTGTGTGCGTATAAGCTCTTCGGCAATTTGGGGGATCAGAGTTACGGGCGCGTGGTCGCAGCAGTCTTGCCGCGCTGGATGTCGGGCGCATTCGCCGCGATGATGGCAGCCGCCGTGATCGCGCATACCAGTGCTATTCTGAACTCCTCAGTGGCGCTTTATGCGGTCGATTTTCATGACAAGTTCATCCGCAAGGTCCAAAACCATTGGAAGCTGGCGGCGGTCGCATCTGCCTTGCTGACCGTGACGTCAATCGCGATGGTGCCTGCATTCGAAAGTTCCAAGAGCATCATTAACCTGCTCCAAGAGCTCAATGGCCTATTCTCGATGCCGATCCTCTCGGCCTTCGTCGCGGGGTTGCTGTTCCGCAATATGGATTCGCGCGCTGCGGTGGCGGGGCTGCTCTATGGATTTGTCGTCTATGCCTTCCATAATTTTGTGCTGTATAAACCCGACATGATTTATCGGGGCGAGACGTGGTATCAGCATGTTGGGCTCCCGTGGCTTCATTATATCGACGTTATGCTCATCGTGTTGGTGACATCAGTGCTGGTGGCGCTGGTGGTCAATCGCTTCATCTTCGGTAATCGGGCTACATTTATCTTCAGCACGGCGGGGCGCGTGCTGAGGGCGGCAGAGGCATGAGCGATCATATCCTTGTCATTGATGAGGGAACGACCTCTACGCGTGCGATGCTCTTTGCGGCGGACGGTGCCTGCCTTGGAAGCAGCCAGCGCCCTCTGACACAGCATTATCCGGCACCGGGATATGTTGAGCATGATGCTTCAGAAATATGGACGCTGACGCTGGAGTGCGCGCGCGAAATGGTTGCGAAAGCTGGCGGTGCCGGTCGTATTGCAGGCATCGGCATCACCAATCAGCGCGAGACGATCGTGTTTTGGGACAAGCGCACGGGGGAACCGCTTGCGCCAGCGATTGTGTGGCAGGATCGGCGTACGGCTGATATGTGCGAAGGGTTGAAGGCCGCAGGCCATGAGCCGATGGTGCAAGCGAAGACCGGTCTGCTGCTCGATCCGTATTTCTCTGGCAGCAAAATAGGTTGGGCGCTCAAGGCTTGGCCGCAGCTTAAAGATGCTGGCGCCCACCTTGCTGTTGGCACCATCGAGAGCTATCTCGTCTTTCGTCTCACAGGTGGAGCGCATCTCACTGACGCGAGCAACGCTGCGCGCACCGCGCTCATGGCGATTGGCTCCAGTGGATGGGATGATGGCCTGCTCAGCATGTTCGGCGTGCCGCGCGCGCTCCTGCCTGAGATTGTCGATTGCGCGGGTGATTTGGGCATGACGTTGCCAAACATGTTCGGCAGCCCGATCAAAATTGCGGGCATGGCGGGCGATCAGCAGGCGGCGCTCATCGGTCAAGGGTGCCTCGAAGCAGGGCAAACCAAAGCAACGTTTGGGACAGGCGCCTTCGTGCTCACACAAACGGGGCGCACGCTGCCGCAATCGCGCCACCGATTGCTGTCAACGATCGCCTATCAACTGCATGGCGAGCGATATTATGCGCTTGAGGGATCCGTATTTGTTGCAGGCAGCCTTATCCAGTGGCTTCGCGACGACTTGTGTCTGATCGCGAGCGCATCGGAAACCGAGCCGCTCGCACGATCCGTACCGGACAATGGAGGCGTCTATCTGGTGCCCGCGCTCTCTGGCCTCGGCGCACCGCATTGGCGCCCCTCTGCGCGCGCCAGCATCAGCGGGTTGAGTTTTTCGGCGAAGAAGGCGCATGTCGTGCGCGCGGCGCTTGAGTCGATGGCACACCAAACCGCTGACCTCAAAACGGCCTTTGCCGCCGATGGCGCAGACTGGGCCGAGCTCAAGATCGACGGCGGCATGGTCGCGAACAATTGGATTGCGCAGGATTTAGCCGATATGTTGGACGTAAATGTCGAGCGGCCCGTATTTATCGAAACGACTGCATTGGGTGCTGCAATGCTCGCAGGCGTCGGCGCAGGGTTGTATGCTACGCTCGCCGATGCGACGGCAATGCGTGGGCGCGTGGAGTGCTTTGCACCAAACATGAGTTCGGCCACCCGCGACATTCGGTTGGATGGTTGGGTGGCGGCGATCGCGAATGTGATGCGATAATTGCGCGGGCACGTTGGCCCTGTTAGCGGCAGAGGATTTTTTGATCGGTGAAACGTGGTATCGCTACTGCTCCGCCGCGATCCCCTCATGATGGCGGATCACCTCATCAATAATGAAGCGCAGGAACTTCTCGGTAAAGTCTGGATCGAGCTTGGCTTCCTCCGCCAGTCGCCGCAGCCGTGCAATCTGGCGTTCCTCGCGGCCGGGGTCAGAGGGAGGCAGCGCCGTTTCCGCCTTATAACGGCCCACCGCCTGCGTCACCTTGAAGCGCTCGGCAAGCATATACACAAGCGCGGCATCGATGTTATCGATGCTGTCACGGAAGCGGGCGAGGGTTTCGTCGGTCATCTGGCGCGGGTAACGCATTTGCGCGGCGGTGCAAAGGGGGTAAAGGCGCGCCACATGAACGGCTGGATCATCCTCGACAAACCCTTGGGGCTTGGCTCTACCCAAGGCGTGAGCGCGGTCAAGCGCGCGCTGCGGCAGGGCGGCTATGCCAAGGTTAAGGTCGGGCATGGTGGGACGCTTGACCCGCTCGCCACCGGCGTGCTGCCGATTGCATTGGGTGAGGCGACTAAGCTCGCGGGGCGGATGCTCGATAGCGATAAGGTATATGACTTCACCGTTCAGTTCGGCACGATGACGGATACGTTGGATGCGGAGGGGGTTGTTGTGGCAGAGAGCGACGTGCGGCCTAGGCTGGCGGACGTAGAGACAATCCTCCCGCGCTTCACCGGCCCGATCAGCCAGATGCCACCGGCCTATTCTGCGCTCAAGGTGGATGGCAAGCGGGCGTATGAGTTGGCTCGCGCGGGGGAAGAGGTGGTGCTAAAGGAGCGGGCGGTGGTGGTTTATTCATTAACCGTTCGCCCTGAGCCTGTCGAAGGATCG
>JAYVZY010000163.1:0-2336 GCA_043782885.1 Sphingomonadales bacterium
GCGCGCGCCAAACGGAGTGCGGGGAAGCGCACCGGATCAGGCGCTTCAAAGTCTAAACGCCCAATTTCCGCCAAATTAAGCCGTGGCGAGGGAGACGCCATCCGCTGCGGCCAAGCCAGCGTATGCGCAATCGGCGTCCGCATATCTGGCGCGCCCATCTGAGCCAGTACCGATCCATCAATATATTCGACCATTGAATGAATGATCGACTGCGGGTGGACGAGCACACTGAGCTTGTCCACGCCAACCGGGAACAGATGATGCGCTTCGATCAGCTCCAGGCCTTTGTTCATCATCGTCGCCGAATCGACCGAAATCTTCGCACCCATCGACCAATTCGGGTGCTTCACTGCCTGTGCGGGGGTGAGGTGCGCCATCTCGGCGAGCGACAAAGTGCGGAACGGGCCACCGGATGCGGTGAGAATGATTTTCGAGACTGCGTCTAAGCTATTGCCCGCAAGACATTGAAAAATAGCATTATGTTCGGAATCGACCGGCAGCAACGTGGCCCCCGAGGCCCGAGCGGCGGCGATCATCAGATCGCCCGCCGAAACCAGCGCTTCCTTATTCGCCAGCGCCACCGTTTTCCCGCCCGCCAGCGCCGCCATAACGGGCCGCAGTCCCGCGCAGCCGACGATCGCAGCCATCGTATAGTCAGCGCCCATTGAGGCGGCTTCGATAATCGCCTGCGCGCCGCCTGCCGTTGTGGTGGGCGTGCCTGCCAGCGCTGCGCGCAGTTCAGGCAGCCGCGCCTTATCACCGATCACCGCATGGCGCGCGTTGACCGCCCGCACGGCTTTCGCCAGCCCCGCCACATCCGATTGGGCAGTAAGCGCTAAGACCTGAAATTGCGCGGGGTTGCGCTGAATAAGGTCGAGCGTCGAGGTGCCGATAGAGCCAGTTGCCCCGAGAATGTTTATGGTGCGTGGAGTCACAAATCCACCACATGCAGGCAAAACATCACAAACATGACCGCCAGGAGCCCGTCAAGGCGATCTAGCAAGCCGCCGTGCCCCGGAATCATGTGCCCTGAATCTTTCACTTCCGCCCGTCGTTTCATCCAGCTTTCAAAAAAATCCCCTGCCTGCGCAACAACCGCAAGCACACTTCCGACAAGTATGGAATAGATCGACAGCGACAAAGTCATATTGTTATTCTGAGCCACTTGAAAATAAACATAGTCTGTAGCGACGAGAATCGCGCCAATAACAGCTCCAATCAACCCCGCCCATGTTTTTGATGGGCTGATGTGTGGTGCTATTTTGGGGCCACCAAATATACGGCCAGACAGGTAAGCCGCCACATCAACTGCGATTGATAACAGGATGAGCATGGGAACAATCCCGCCCAAAAAATGCTGAGGTGTTGCGCTTCTGTAGCCATAGAGCGCTATGCTCCCTCCACCAATATAAACCACGCCCCCCAACATCCACAGCACCCGCCCAAGCGCGCCGTGGTTAAACTTCGAACTTAGTCCCCACCATTCCCATAGCAGGCCCGCCGAGACAATCGCCACAAACGCCGTGAACACCCAGCCTCCCGCCCACAATGCGCTGCCCGCTACGGCGATCATGACAATGGCGGAGAGCGTGCGCACTTTTAAGTCTTTGGGGGAGTTCTTGCTCATCGCCCACCATACCGCCGCTCGCGCCCCGCGAACACCGCTAGCGCCGAATCCAGCTCGGCCGCACCAAAATCGGGCCAGAGTGTATCGACGAACAGCATTTCGGCATAGGCAGCCTGCCAAAGCATGAAGTTGGAGAGCCGCATTTCGCCTGATGTACGAATAAGTAAATCGAGCGGTGGCAATTCGGCTGTATCGAGCGTTGCATCTATCGCCACACAGTCAATTGCATCCGCAGCCAACTCGCCCGCCGCAACGCGCTTGGCGAGAAGCTGGACACCGCGCACCAATTCTTGTTGGGCCCCATAATTCAGGGCTATAACGAGCGTCATTGATGTATTGGTAGAACTTTGGACAATCGCCGCGTCGATCATCTTGACGAGATCGGCCTGCAATACCCGCCAATCACCAATCACCTGCAACCGGATACCGTTGGCGATCAGCTCATCAATATCTTTGGTGATAAAGTGTCGCAGCAGTCCCATCAAATCGCTCACCTCATCGGCGGGACGACGCCAATTTTCGGAAGAAAAGGCATAAAGTGTAAGCACCTCAACGCCGCGTTGCCGCGCGCGCTTCACCACATTTCGCGCCGCCTCTACGCCTTTGCGATGCCCCGCTGCGCGCGGCAGCATTCGGCGTTTGGCCCAGCGGCCATTGCCATCCATGATAATCGCGATATGTCGCGGCAGGTCGGGCTGAGAACCGCCTT
>JAYVZY010000164.1:0-10327 GCA_043782885.1 Sphingomonadales bacterium
CATTTGCATTAACTGCAAAGGTTTGTTGATCTTTCAGATTATCATTGCTAGCGATTGCAGCTGAGGAGCAGTGAGCGGAATGTCTGAAGTCGAGTTGCCAGTAATAGTGCGTGATCACACCACGCTATCCTCCGTTTGGCGCGCTGACCATCTCGCAGCGCTTACTCAATCACCGGCACAGACCATCCCCCTAATCAACGCCGATCAGGTCACACCCATTCTGCCCGGATATGATCTGTGGGATTTGTGGCCGGTGCAACTGGAGCACGGCCCCAACGCGGTTATCGCGGGTGGAACGTTGTGGATGATCCTGTCGGCACCCGTGGCGTCCGATCCTGATGCGCGACATGCTGTGGCGCGTATCCGCTTGATGCACGAGCGTGGCGGCGTGTGGCGCGATTTGGGCAACTTCCTGCCAGATGGCTTATGCCCCGGTCAGCGTGAATGGGCGGGCAGCGCGGTTTATCGTCCAGAGACAGGGCGCATAACGCTCTATTATACCGTCGCGGGACGGCGCTTTGATGCAGGCACCACGTTCGAGCAACGGCTGTTTGAAGTCAGTGCAACGCTGGCGATGCCAGATGATAGCGTGAAACTCAGTGATTGGCGGGCGCCACATGAGATTGTTGTCGCCGATGGCGGGCATTATGCGATTGTCGATGGTTCGGTCGGGCGGCCGGGCTTCATCAAGGGCTTCCGCGATCCTGCTTTTTTCCGAGACCCGGCAGATGGGCAAGGTTATATCCTGTTTACCGCATCGAGCGGGCACCCCAAGCATGAGTATAATGGCGTGATCGGTATTGCGTCGGCGCCTGATGCAGGCGGGGAGCTGTGGCAGATCATGCCGCCGCTGATCGATGCCGACGGCGTGAACAATGAGCTGGAGCGGCCACACCTTGTTGTGCATAATGGGCTCTACTATGTGTTTTGGTCTACTCAGCGACACATGTTCGCGATCGAAGGCGCAGCCGGGCCAACGGGGCTTTATGGCATGGTCGCCAGTTCGGTGCTCGGCCCCTATCGGCCACTGAATGGCTCTGGCTTGGTGGCGGGTAATCCTGTCGCCGAGCCGCACCAGTCCTATAGCTGGTGGGTGTGCAACGATTTGAGCGTCGTGAGCTTCGTCGATCACTGGGGGCTGAACGGGCGCGCGCTTGCAGATGAACCAGCGCTCAACCGCGGGCAATTCGGCGGCACGCCTGCGCCGGTGTTTACGCTGGAACTTGATGGAGACTGCACACGCATCGACAGTTGACGCGCGCTGACCAAACTTATTGCATCGACCAGCCGTGACTCACGATGATTGATTGCCCGGTGAGTGCATTAGATGGAAACGCCGCTAGGAACACCGCTGTTTGAGCGACATCTTGCAGCGTCGTGAATTCACCATCCACGGTATCCTTGAGCATAACCGTCCTCACCACGTCGGCCTCGGAGATGCCGAGCGCCCGCGCCTGTTCGGGAATTTGCTTATCTACTAACGGTGTGCGGACAAAGCCTGGGCAAATGACGTTGGAGCGGATGCCGTGCGCGGCACCTTCCTTTGCCACAACTTTTGCCAGCCCCAGGAGGCCATGCTTGGCGGTCACATAGGGTGCTTTGAGTGGCGAGGCCTCATGGCTGTGGACGCTGCCCATGTAGAGAATAACACCACCGGTGCCACCGGCGATCATCGCGCGCATCGCTGCCCGAGTGGTGAGGAAAGCGCCATCAGCATGGATCGCCATCAGCTTCTTCCAGTCGTCAAAGGGAAAATCGACGAGCGGATGAACGATCTGAACGCCAGCATTGCTGACAAGAATATCGAGGCGGCCATATGCAGTGACGGCAGCCGCAACCCCCTGATCGACGTCTTGCTCGGTGGTCACATCCATCGTGACAGCCATCGCGATACCGCCGTCAGCCGTGATCGCTTTGGCAGCCGCCGTTGCGGCTTCAAGGTTAAGATCAGCGATCACCACCTTCGCGCCTTGCTTGGCAAATTCGCGCGCGATCTCCTTGCCTATGCCGCTGGCGGCACCTGTAATGAGGGCGACTTTGTTTCTGAGTACCATATTTTGCTCCTGCCACTGGCCGAAAGAGGTGACGTGCGGTCTGTTCAAGGCAAGATAGCACGATTGTGCTGCGCTGCAATATTGAGGTTATCCCTCGCGGTGATAGGGATGCCCCGCGATGATGCTTGTGGCGCGGTAGAGTTGCTCCGTCAGCATCGCCCGCACCAGCATATGCGGCCAGGTTGTGCACCCGAAAGAAAGCAGAAGATCGGCAGAGGCGCGCTCTTCAGCGGTTAGGCCATCTGCGGCGCCGATTAAGAAGCGACATTCCCGAACCCCCGCGTCGCGCCATTTCGTAACCTTCTCGGCAATAGCGACGGAACCAAGCTGCACGCCCGTCTCGTCCAGCGCAACAATAACCGTGCCCGCGCTCGGCATTGGCGCTTTCCCGCCAACATCTGGTAATTCTGTAACGGCGAACGGCCATGTCATGCGTTTGGCGTAGCGCGCGATGAGATCAGCCTCAGGCCCGCGCCCCATTCTGCCGCGCGCAATAATATGGAGTTTCACGCAACCGGCTGCGACAGGTCATCCAATTCGGATGGCCCATCGACAAAGCCCCACATCCGTTCAAGATTATAGAAGCTGCGCACTTCAGGCCGGAAGAGGTGTACGATGACATCGCCCGCGTCGATCAGCACCCAATCGGCCGTTGGGAGCCCTTCGATGTTGACGCGGTGGCCGCTCGTTTGCTTTATTTTGTCCGCAATCTTGTTCGCCATCGACGCCACTTGGCGCGTTGAGCGACCACTTGCGATCACCATATGATCTGCGATGCTGCTTTTCCCAGCCAAGGGAATTGATATAATTTCAACCGCCTGATCATCATCAAGCGACGTCATAATCAAATTGTGGAGGTTTTCGACAGGATCGATAGCTGTGGGTTGTGAGCGGGCGGCGGTGGGCAAATCAGGTCTCTGTAATAGTCCGGTGCGTGACTTGGTCACGCAAACCGGGGGATGTGGGGGATAGATGCCAATCGGGTTGAGCCCGACGCATCAGCGTGGCGGAGGTAGGATCAGGGCGGAAGCGCAACTGCACGAGCGCCGGCGAACTCCACATAGTCCATTGCTTTGCCTGTCCAGCGGGGTGGACAAATCTCCGCAGCCAGTGCGCCGCTGGTGACCAGAGCGCACACGTATCATAGCTCGGGCGCGCTACAACAGCAATGGGCATTATTCTCGCAAGCCTCCGCCAGTCGCGCCAGAGGTGGAACTGGCCGAAATTATCTCCGCCCATCAACCAGATAAAGCGGTGGTTCGGGTAACGCCGGGTGAGGGCTGCCAGCGTATCAACAGTGTAGCGTGTGCCAAGCTGCTGCTCGATAGCGGTAGGGCGTAAGCGGGCGCGTTCGGCTTGGAAGAGCGCTGAGCGATAACGCGCGGTGAGCGGCGCCATGTCGGGCGCACGGCTTTTGAGCGGGTTTCCAGGCGAGACCAGCCACCACACCTCATCCAGCCCCAACGCATCCAATGCCCGCAGGCTGATCGCGCGGTGACCGCCGTGCGCGGGGTTGAACGATCCACCGAGGAGCCCAATTTTGGTCAGGTTGGTTTCCAATCTTCGTGGCTGTGGCGAACGCGGAGAATTTCGATACCGCCAGTGACGGGGCGATAAAGCAAGATATAGGGTGTCTTTCGAACAGTCCATTTGCGTGAGCGTGTGTCTTCAACAACGGTGCCTATTCTCGGGTGCTCGGCCAAGAATTCTGCGGCGGCTATCATTACGTTGCCGAACCGATCTGCCACATCCGTATCTTCGAGACGATAGAAATCATCGATGCTGATAAGGTCAATCTGAGCGGGAATTGACCAGACGAGTTTGCCCATTAAGCGGCTTTGCGCTGCTTACGCTCTTCCCACCACGCGACCATTTCTTCGTGGGTCAGATATTCACCACGCTCGATGGCGTCGATCCCCACTTGCGCGAACGCGATTTCTTCGGTCAAACGTTCGGCCTCCGCCCGCACCGCTTGCGCCACAAACCAGGCCCGACTGCGACCCTGAGCCTTGGCAACCTTATCGATAAGGTCAAGCGTCGCGTCATCGACGCGGGCGGTGATGACGGACGTTTTGCTCATGCATGCGCTATATCAGATGTATACAAGTGAATCAAATGTATTCATCTGCAATCAGGGCCGCACCTGCCCGTTTCCACGCACCAGCCATTTGTATGTCGTGAGCCCTTCAAGCGCGACCGGCCCACGCGCATGCAGCCGCCCGGTTGCGATGCCGATTTCCGCGCCCAGCCCGAACTCGCCACCGTCGGCGAATTGGGTCGAGGCGTTCCACATCACGATGGCGGAGTCCACTCCAGCGAGAAAGGCTTCGGCCGAGGCCATGTCCTCGGTAATGATTGCCTCGGTATGAGCTGAACTATGTGTCGCAATATGGGCCAACGCGCCATTTACGCCATCAACAAACGCTATTGAACAGATTGCGTCTAGGTATTCCGTATCCCAGTCGTCGGCATTCGCTTTTTTAACACGCGGATCAAGCGCGCAAATTTCTGGCGTGCCGCGTACTTCGCACCCCGTTTCGGCAAGCGCCGCGATGACGGATGCCGCCTGTTTGAATTTGCGGTCAATAAGCAAGGTTTCCATCGCGCCACAAACACCCGTACGGCGCATTTTGGCGTTGACAGCGATCTCGCGTGCCTTCGCAGGATCGGCCTTGGCATCGATATATGTATGGCAAATGCCATCAAGATGCGCGAGCACAGGCACGCGCGCTTCATCTTGCACGCGGGCGACCAGCGTTTTCCCGCCACGGGGAATGATAATGTCAATGAGCCCATTCGCCTTGAGCATAGCACCCACCATCGCGCGGTCAGTGCTCTGCACAAGCTGGATCACGTCCGCTGGCAAGCCCTCTGCCACAATCCCGCGTATCATTGCGGCATGGAGTGCGCGGCTGGTGTTGACCGCCTCTGATCCACCGCGAAGGATGGCGGCGTTTCCCGATTTTAAACACAGCGCGCCAGCATCGACGGTGACGTTTGGGCGGCTCTCGTATATGATCCCGATGACGCCCAGTGGAACGCGCACGCGGCTCAGATGGAGGCCATTTGGGCGCACACTCTGGTCAATCACCATGCCAACCGGATCTCTCAGGCCAGCGATATTCTCGACAGCAACGGCGACATTTTCTAATCGGGCGGAATCTACACTCAGCCGATCGAGGAGCGCGGCGGTTAGTCCTGCCTTTTTGCCGGCCAACATATCGACATGATTAGCCGCCAGGATGATTTCTTTGTCGGCCCGGATGGCCTTGGCTGCTGCGAGCAATGCTGCCGATTTCTTGAGCGCGCTAGTCGTCGCGAGTTGCTTCGCCGCGGCGCGCGCCCGAAGAGCCATGTCGTTCATCAATTTGGTCGAAGGATCAAGCGTACCGTGCATCGGCGCTCAATAGCACAGTCTCAGTGCCGTGCAATAAATTTGGCCCAGGGGAGCATTGTTGGGTGATCGGTCTTGTCTGGTTGCCAAACCTGTTCCATCGCCGCGCGCGCATCTGCCTCGTTCATACCCAGAACGTCGCGTTGATAGCGATAGAGGAAGGCGGTCACGCGATAGTTCATGATGCAATGCACATGGATTGTCGCCTCATTCGCCGCAGTCATAACCGAACAAAATGCCTGGAAGTCAGCTTCCGTGGGATTGTCGAAGGCCACCGGAATGTGAGTATAGCGCATATCTCGCGCCGCAACACTTGCCGCCTCATCGGGCAGCGCCTTTTCATGCGTGTGGAGCGCGAGGTTGATCACATGCCCTACGCCGAGCGCCTTGAGGTCATCAAGCTGCGCTTCACTCGGCTGCCCTGATGTCGTTAGCCGTCCATCATAGCGCCGCCAGTTAAAGATGTGCGTCGGATCAATCATGCTGCCATATGTTCAGCTTCAAATTCCTCTGTGTCAATCATCGTTTGCATTCCCGGCGTATAGCGCGGGCCTGAGACCGTGTGTCGATTGATGAGCGCATCGAGTTTCGCGCAAATTTGGGCTGACGGTTCATAGTCCCAGCGCGCAATGTTCTGCTCTAAATGGCTGATCTTCTGAGTGCCGGGGATTGTGATGATATGATCGCCCTGCGCATGCACCCAGCCCATCGATAGTTGGGCGGGCGTGACGCCTTCTTCCGCCGCAATCGCGTTAAAAGCGGCCGCGAGTTTCATATTCTCACTATAATGAGGCTCCATGAACCTGGGCCAGGAACTGCGCAGGTCGCTCTTGTGCCATTCCGGATCACGCGGCGCCGGGAACGTATTCGAGAGAAACCCGCGCGCGACGGGGGAAAAAGCAACAAATGTCACGCCAAGGTCTTTGCACGCGTCTAGCACGGCGATCTCCGGCTGGCGCGTCATGAGCGAGTATTCGGTCTGCATCGCAGTGCACGGGTGAACCGCGTGCGCGCGTCGGAGTGTATCCGCTGACATTTCTGAAAGGCCGTAGCCGCCAATTTTCCCCTCTTTCACGAGCTCGGCGAGCGCACCAACAGACTCCTCAATCGGCGTCTTAAAATCGCGGCGATGAAGGTAATACAGATCGATATGATCGGTTTGGAGCAGTTTCAGGCTGACTTCACACGCTGCTTTGATCGTCTTAGGGCTGCAATTAATGCCACGATTGGGGCCGTCGACAACGATTCCTGTTTTCGACGCAAGATAGAATTCCTGGCGCCGCCCTTTAAGGGCCTCACCAATCAGTCGTTCCGATTCACCCGCACCATAAATGCGCGCCGTATCAAGGTGATCATAACCCAGGTCAAGTGAGCGGTTGAGCAACTCCTTCGCGTAACTGTCGTCAACCGCAGGGCCATACGCCCAACAGATGTTCATGCAACCAAGGCCAACAGGGTTGACCATTCTTCCGCCCAGGCTTCGCTTTCCAATTGCCATAAATTTACGTCCTTAAGCTCTGTTTCACGTTACGCACCACCTTAGCGTCGGAGATCGCTTGCGCAAGAACTGGATTTATTTGACGCAGCTAGATATGTGGTGTTCCATACAATCTGCGCGAGGGAAATATGGTCGGAACGGTGATACAACATATCGAGCGCGCTGAGCGTGCTATCATAGATGGCCTTGCGCTCCGCGGTGTGGCGACGGTGCATGAAGCGCAGGGTCGCACCGGGCTCATGGCGCCTTATATGCGCCCGATATACGCAGGTGCGCGGATTGCGGGGTCAGCGGTCACGATCTCCGCCCCGCCGGGCGACAATTGGATGGTGCACGTGGCCATAGAACAACTCAAACCGAGCGATATTCTCGTGATCGCGCCAACGTCGCCGTGCGAAGATGGCTATTTTGGTGATTTGCTTGGCACGTCGGCACAAGCGCGCGGGTGTCGCGGGTTGATCATCAACGCCGGCATCCGTGATGTGCGCGATTTGACGGAGATGCGCTTCCCCGTCTGGGCGAAATGCGTGTCCGCGCAGGGGACAATCAAGGCATCGCTCGGATCGGTGAATGTACCCGTGGTGTGCGCGGGTGCGGCGGTCAATGCGGGCGATGTCATCGTGGCGGATGATGATGGCGTATGTGTGGTGCCGCGCGCCACCGCTGCCGCAGTGCTCAAGGCGGCTCAGGCCCGCGAGGCGAATGAAGGCGATAAGCGCGCGCGGCTAGCGGCGGGGGAGTTGGGCCTCGATATGTATAAAATGCGCGAAAAGCTTGCTGAAATGGGGCTAAAATACGTATGACGCCGATCCGCTGCATGTGGATGCGGGGCGGCACCTCGAAGGGGGGGTACTTCCTGAAGGATGATCTGCCGAGCGATACTGCTGCGCGTGATGCATTCCTGCTTCGCAGCATGGGGTCGCCCGATTCGCGACAGATTGATGGCATGGGTGGGGCTGATCCGCTGACGAGTAAGGTCGCGGTGGTGTCAAAATCGATGCGTGATGGTGTTGATGTTGATTACCTTTTCCTCCAAGTATTTGTTGATCAAGCGATTGTCACGGATGCCCAGAATTGCGGCAATATCCTGGCGGGTATCGGCCCGTTCGCGATCGAACGCGGGCTGGTGGTGGCGAGCGGCGATGAAACGCGGGCCACCATCTTTATGGAGAACACGTCGCAAATCGCCATCGCCACGGTGCAAACGCCTGATGGCGTCGTAACGTATGAGGGCGAGGCGCGGATTGATGGTGTGCCGGGCACTGCCGCGCCTATTCCGCTCGAATTTCGCGATACGGCGGGCTCAAGCTGCGGTGCGCTGCTGCCTACGGGAAACGCGGTTGATGTGGTGAATGGCGTTCCCGTTACCTTGATCGATAACGGCATGCCGTGCGTGTTGATGAAGGCGGCGGACGTCGGCATCACCGGCTATGAGGATCGCGATTGGCTCGACGCGAACACCGAACTGAAGGCGAAAATCGAGGCGATCCGGCTGGCTGTGGGCGAACGCATGAACCTTGGCGATGTGCGCGAAAAATCGGTGCCCAAGATGATGCTCGTCGCCGCGCCTAAACATGGCGGTGCGGTGACGGTGCGCTCGTTCATCCCCCATCGCGCGCACGCCACCATCGGCGTGCTCGGTGCGGTGAGTGTGGCGACGGCGTGTTTGATCAAAGGGTCGCCAGCGGCAGAGGTTGCGGTGGTTCCCGAAGGCGCGCGCAAGCTGCTCTCGGTAGAGCATCCTACAGGCGAAATGTCGTGTGTGCTGGAGCTGGATGCGGGCTGCGCTGTTGTTTCCGCAGCTTTGCTCCGAACAGCCCGCAAGTTGATGGATGGGGTGGTGTTTGGATAACCCCAAAACCGTTCGCCCTGAGCTTGTCGAAGGGTTGCCCTCACTTCTAAGCTGCAAAAAGAAAAACAGTCCTTCGACAAGCTCAGGACGAACGGAGTATTAGTTCCAATGACCAGAATCACCTCATGGCATTCCGCCCCCTCAAAGCCCGCTTACACGCCTCCCCCAGGTGCCATTGACGCGCATTGTCATGTGTTTGGCCCGATGGCGGATTTCCCGTTCTCGCCCCAAGCGAAGTATCTGCCGGCGGATGCGGGGCCGGATAAACTGTTCGCGTTGCGCGATCATCTCGGCTTTGCGCGCAATGCGATTGTGCAGGCGAGTTGTCATGGCACCGATAACGCCGCGACGCTGGATGCCATCGCCAAATCGGCCGGAAGGGCGCGCGGTGTGGCGGTCGTCGATCCGGCAATTTCGCCGGCGGAGTTGAGCGCGCTACATGAAGGCGGCATCCGGGGCGTGCGCTTCAACTTCCTCAAGCGGTTGGTTGATGATGCGCCAAAGGATAAATTCCTTGAGGTCGCCGCTCGGCTCCCGAAAGGTTGGCATGTCGTGATTTATTTCGAGGCTGACATTCTTGAGGAGATGCGCTCATTCATCAGGGCCATTCAGGTGCCAGTGGTGATCGACCACATGGGACGACCCGACGTAGCGCAGGGGCCACATGGCGCGGATATGCTCGCGTTCCGCAATCTGCTCGATTCGCGGCCCGACATCTGGTTCAAAGCGACTTGTCCTGACAGGCTCGATGCGGGTGGTGATCCATGGGTTGATTTTGCGCGCAGTGTCCGGCCGTTGATCGAGGATTATTCCGACCGCTGCTTATGGGGCACAGATTGGCCCCACCCAAACATGGAGACGAATATCCCCGATGATGGGCATTTGGTCGACATGATCCCCCAAATCGCGACCACGCCTGATGTGCAGCGCAAGCTGCTCGTCACCAACCCTATGCGGCTCTATTGGCCGGAGGAGGCGGGCCTCGGCTGAATCGCCCAGAGCTTGAAGGGTGATCCTTTTGGCAACGCAACGGGTGTCAGCCAATTCGGCACCTGGCCTTTATCAAGCTGTGCGTAAAAACCCTTGGGCCAGCGGAACTTGTAAACGGTTGTCTCACTCATGTGCGGGCACACAAGCAACAGCGTCGCGCCGTGCCGTGTCATGATGTCTCGGGCCTGATCCGCAGTGCCGCCGAATGCATGATACACGTCCAGAATTTGCTCGCCGTTGCGGTGATACGGCCCCGCAATGGCACGATGGTGGGTGAGCGTGATGAGGCGCGGGCTCAAATCAACATGCGTGAAAATCGTGGCCGAGGGCAGCCGGTTGAGCGGTGCCATAGCGGGGATGGTGGGGCACTGGTTGCTGATGTCCCCCACTTTTTTGGGGATAGTGGCGGTGTTGGTCTTGGGAGACCAGAGGCTGGCAATATATGTTACGCCAATTCCCGAAACGAACAGGAACGTTGCAAAGGTGCCCAGCACGCGGGTGAGCATATGCGGGCTCTTGCTGATGCGTGGAACCAGCTC
>JAYVZY010000165.1:0-7054 GCA_043782885.1 Sphingomonadales bacterium
AGGCCGATAGGTTCTTGCTGCCGGACATAAATCACTTCGCCGGGCTTAAAGCGCGTACTTTCTATTGCTGACAATGATTTACCACGTTCTCCCAATGTCGTTTCGAGTTCATATGAAATGTCAAAATGATCCTCGATCGCAGATTTTCCACGACCGGTAACAAAGATCATCTGCTCGATCCCCGCTTCGCGCGCTTCATCCACCGCATATTGGATCAGCGGCTTGTCCACCACGGGAAGCATCTCTTTAGGCATGGATTTGGTCGCTGGCAGGAAGCGCGTGCCGAGGCCGCCAACTGGGAAGACAGCTTTGCGTAACGGTTTCATGATGTCCTCACAAGTTTTGTGTTGCAGCGCGATAGCCGCCGACGCCTGAAAAGGAAACCCTTTCCGATCATTATTCGGCACCAAACGGCCATTCCGGAACACCCGGCACGTCGACCCGAAAGCTCAATATATCTCCCGCGTGCGGTTGGGCGGCGAGGGCTGCATCGTCGAGACCAATACGCGCCGTCGTCACAAAGGCCGTGCATCCATCGTCGCCGCCAAACACGATCATTGTTGGGCGGGAAACGGGAAGTGAGACTTCCGCAACGATTTCACCTTTCGGGGACAAACGCACGACACGCGCGCCATCAAACAGCGCCGTCCAGTAATAGCCCTCGGCGTCGAAGGAACCGCCATCTGGCCGCCCATGCCCGTGCGGAAATTGATGCAATATCTGTCGGTTAGTGAGTGTACTTCTCTTAACATCATAGCTGTGCAACGCGTGGCTCGGCGTATCTGCATGGCAGAAGTGCGTGCCATCGGCGGAGAAGGCAGCGCCGTTACACGTCAGCATACCGCCCTCGACAAAGTCGCATGTTCCATCCGGCGCGAGCCGATAAAGTGCGGCATCCGCAGCAGATTTGGCCGTATTAACGCTACCAACCCAGAAGTTGCCGTGTTCGTCGGTTCGTCCGTCATTGAAGCGCAGATCAGGCTTGCCCAAAAGCGGCGCATCACCGAACGCCTGCGGTGTGGCATCCCAATGCGGAAGGCGAGCAAAGCCATCCTTCATAGCCAGCAAAAGCCCACCAGAATGGCGAAAGGCGAAGCACCCGACGGGCTGATCGAACGTGCGTGTCTCATTCAGGCCTGATACTGGATCGAAACGATTCACCTCGTTGCGCGCAATATCAACCCAATAGAGCTTTGACTCGGTGGCGTGCCAACGCGGCCCCTCTCCGAGTTGAGCTTGCGCGCGCAATGCGAGTGTCACCGTCGTCATATTGCGCGCCTAGGCGGTTTAATCGGTGCAGACAATTAGCATTTCACTTTATGGAAGTGAATTGATAAGCATCAGCGATGGTGTTGCGTAAATCCCTTATTCTCTCTGTGCTGTTGGTCGGTGGCTGCACGCATCCTTCGGCGCGTTTGCAGCCAGCGGAGGCTCCCGTTGCCAACTGGCATAACTTGATAACGGATGAAGATCGGATCAGACTCAGAGACTGGCGGCAGGCGTTTGGGCGTGCCCTTGCAACCGCGCGCAAATCAGGAAACGGGCTGAGCATTGATCGCGAGGGTGTTCTTCTGGAGCCCGATGCGGCGATTGACGGCGATGGTCCTCCGCCCGGAAATTATCAATGTCGCGTGATCAAACTTGGGGCGCAGGGCAGTATGATCGCGAATTATACGGTATTTCCGAATTATCATTGCGAGATTGCCGCAGAAGGCACCGTAATGAGCTTTGCCAAGCGCGATGGCATTCAGCGCCCTGTCGGGCTTATTTTTGATGATTCGGCATCGCGTCAGATTTTCCTCGGCACGATGATGCTGGGCGATGAGACGCTCGCACTACAATATGGGCGCGATGGCACGCGAGATATGGCCGGAGTGGTGGAGCGGATTGGCGACAAACGCTGGCGGATCGTGCTGCCGTATCCGCATTTTGAATCGATGCTCGACGTCGTTGAGCTTATCTCCGATAAGAATTAGCGGCGTTCACCAGCCAGCGTGGACGCCTAATGCATTGGCCCGGTGAGCGACATCGGGTCGATCTTCTCGTCCATCCACTTCATTCCCCAATGAAGATGTGGCCCCGAGGCGCGCCCGGTCATGCCGGAATAGCCAAGCAATTGGCCTTGGTGGATAACGTCCCCTTTTTGGACGATGATTTTTGACAAATGCAAAAACGCGCTGTTCACGTTCAGGCCGTGATCCATCATCAGCAAATTGCCCTCAAGCGTAAACGGGTGATCGGCGACCAGCGTGATGACGCCGTCAGCGGGTGCGTAAACCGGTGTGCCCTGTGGAACGCCTACGTCAACGCCAGAATGCGGTCCGCCAGATACGCCGGAATAAATCCGCTCTGCCCCGAAATGCGTTGTTATCGGCCCATGAACGGGCCAAACGAAACGCTGACGCCAGCCCTGTGACTCCCCATTCGCAGGGCGTCCGGTTGCGATTTGCGCAAGCTCTGCCGGACGACGCGCCTGGAACTCGGCATCACTTTGCGCATGATGAGGCACAGTCGCGAGGTTGGAAATTTCCCAAGGATGCTTTTGAACGAGCTGCCGTTCAGACATGTTGCGGCCATCGTCAAGAAAGGCGGTCATGAGCGTAGACGAAGCATAATCGCGCCCGAAGCCGACTGCGAACAGCCCATCGGGAGCGAAGCGCACGTCGCGGCCATCAATCACCAGTCGTTTAGTGTTGGCCGGCACGTGCCCGAGTGCGAGTGCGCCTTGCTCGGGCGCTTTGTTCAGTAAAAAAAGTCCAATTTTAACAGGTACTTGAACAGAATTTTGATCAGCTTTTATAAACGGCTTTGCAAGGATCGGTTTTGCTTTTAACGCAATCTGAGCGGGAAGCGACGCGCTCATCAGGACCATCGGTGCCAAAGTGAGCAGACGTATCGCCGCGGTAAAACCCATTCCGCTGGTCCCTATTTTTCCAGCGCCGCTGCTGTGGCAAGCTCTGGCGTTGCATAAGCTTCCTGCTTTGCAACACTCCAATAACGGAGCGCATCGAGCGGAATGGCCACGCCCGAACGCGCGCACATTACGTGATCACCATTCACCAACATGCGAAAATTATTCGCCATGTAATGGAGCTTGGCCAGGCGACCACCTTGGGACATCAACATTGCTTCATCCTCGACAGTTCACAAAAGCTTAGGCTGCTCCAGGGAGGCAGCCACCTTATCTCCAGCATAGCGTGGCTTGGTGCGTGGCTCAACCTTGGTTTGGCCGATCGCCGTGTCAACATGTGTATCCACCGCACCGTCAGCGAAATGCAGGGTCAACAGAGTGGCGGTGCGCGCGGCTTTCGCGGAGCTAATGACGCCTCCCTCGCGGGTCGATACGCGCGCATAGCCGCGCTGGAGCGGCTTATCAGGGTGGTAGGATTGCGCCAGCCGCCAGAGCGCATCAATTTGGGCACGCGCAGTGTTCAGACGTGCGTTAAAAATGTCAGGCGAGAGTTTTGTGCTTATTCGATGATATTGATCTTCACGCCGGGCCACTAATTGGGTCAGCAGGGCCGGACGCAGCGCGCTCCCGGCACGTGCCAATTCACCACCAGCGCGCATGAGTCGGAGCGAAAGGCCGCGCGCAAGCCGATCTCCCTGATCATCGGTGCGCTGACGCTGCGTGCCGAGTAGGGTTTCGAGTGAGGGCAAACGGCGGGTCGTGCTTGTCAGGCGTTCCCCCGCATGTTCCCTATACCGATGCGCGGCCCGCAAACTGCGACTCCAAAGGGTTGAGAGGCGCGTGAGCAATTCACTGCGCACCGGAACCGCAATTTCTGCTGCTGCTGTGGGTGTTGGCGCGCGCACGTCCGCCGCAAAATCGCAGAGTGTCGTATCGGTTTCATGTCCCACCGCTGAGATAATCGGGATTGTGCAGCTTGCGATCGCACGCACCACCGGCTCCTCATTGAACGCCCAGAGATCTTCGACCGCGCCACCGCCGCGCGCAACAATGACGAGCTCTGGCCTGTCGGGCCCCATCATATTCGAGAAACCGCGCACGGCTGCCGCTACTTGTTCCGCCGCGCCAGCACCTTGCACGAGCACCGGCCAGACGATCACCCGCGTCGGGCATCTGTCCGCCAAGCGGTGCAGAATGTCTCGAATTACGGCACCAGTGGGTGACGTCACGACGCCAATGATACGCGGGAGGTAGGGCAGGGGGCGTTTGCGGCTGGCATCGAACAGCCCTTCCGCCATCAGCCGCTTCTTCGTCGCCTCCAGCAGCGCCAGCAGAGCGCCTTCTCCGGCGATTTCCATGCTCTCGATGACCAATTGATACTTCGAGCGCCCGGGGTAAGTGGTGAGTTTACCCGTCGCGATGACTTCCACGCCATCGGCGGGCGCAAAGGCGACGCGACTCATCACGCCTTTCCAGATCACGGCGTCCAGCACTGCATCTGCATCCTTCAATGCGAGATAAGCGTGACCGGAGGCGGCACGTTTCCATCCGGAAATCTCACCACGAAGCCGCACATGGCCGAACGCGCCCTCCACATGTAGCTTCAACGCCTGTGAGAGTTCCGACACGCTGAGCGGCGGAGCGTTGTCACCAGGCCGCTCAGCCGCTAGGAGGCCGGATTGATCTAATGAGGCGTCGTCCATGAATATCCTGCTTATCGGCGGCGGCGGTCGCGAACATGCTTTGGCGTGGAAGCTCGCGCAATCGCCACTCTGTGATACACTTTACGCCGCACCGGGCAACCCCGGGATTGCGGAAGACGCCGAATGCGTGGTGTTGGCGGTGATAGATCATGCCGCAGTGCTCAGCTTTTGCGCAGCGCGAGCGATTGGCTTGGTGGTAATTGGGCCGGAAGCGCCGTTGGTCGATGGGCTGGCGGATACATTACGTGACGCCGGTGTTCCGGTGTTCGGCCCATCTGCCAAAGCGGCACAACTGGAGGGATCGAAGAGTTTTACCAAAGAACTGTGCTCTGCGGCAGGTATCCCCACGGCGGCCTATGAGCGCTTTGAGAGTAAGGCGGCAGCGCTTGCCGGGCTGGCTGCTTTTAAGCCGCCCTATGTCATCAAAGCGGATGGCTTGGCGGCGGGGAAGGGCGTGATCATCGCGGAATCAGTGGCGGATGCAGAAGCCGCGCTCGAAGATATGTTCGGCGGTGGCTTTGGCACTGCGGGAGCATCCGTCATCATCGAAGAATTCATGACCGGCGAGGAGGTCAGCTTCTTCGCGCTCACCGATGGCGTCACCGTGGTGCCCTTCGGATCAGCGCAAGATCATAAGCGGGTAGGGGACGGCGATACCGGCCCGAACACTGGCGGCATGGGCGCTTATTCGCCCGCGCCAATATTGACAAAAGATATAGAAAACAAGGTGATGGAGACAATTATTCTCCCCACAGTTGAGATGATGGCGCGTCAGGAAATGCCTTATATTGGTGTATTGTTCGCAGGTTTGATGCTGACACCCGATGGCCCCAAACTCATCGAATATAACGCGCGCTTTGGCGATCCGGAGTGCCAAGTGCTGATGATGCGGTATGAGGGCGATTTGGCCGCGCTCTTGCTGGCGGTTGCAACGGGGAAATTGGCTGAGGCAGAGGTGCCGCGCTTCTCGGACGAGTCAGCACTCACCGTTGTCATGGCGGCAAAGGGCTATCCTGGAACGCCTGAAAAGGGCGGTGCGGTCTCGGTGGGAGACGTCGGCGCTGCGAAGGTTTTTCACGCGGGGACGGCCCTCTCTGGCGATCAGCTCATCGCCAACGGTGGCCGCGTGCTGAACGTTACGGCCATTGGTGCCAGCGTTGAAGCCGCGCAGTCGCGGGCATATGATGCCGTCAAGGCCATAAATTTCCCGTCAGGCTTTTGCCGCCATGACATCGGTTGGCGCGAAGTGGCACGCGAGCGCGGTTTACCCTAGCTCCAGCATTGCATCTGTGCGGGCAAGGGCAATGAGGCGGAGTTTAGCGTGCGCAGCGCGCGTCACGGCAAGGCTGGTGGCGGTGGAGACCGTAACCAGCAGCGGAAATCCGGCGATGACGGCTTTCTCAACCAGTTCATATGAACAGCGGGAAGAGAGCAGGGCGAACCCGCTTTTGGGCGAGAACCCTGCCAGCGCCATCGCGCCGATGAGCTTATCAAACGCGCAATGCCGACCGACATCTTCGCGGACGAGGAGGATGTTACCTTGTGGGTCACAGAACGCAGCGGCGTGCGCACCTCCGGTCGCTGCATTTAGCGGTTGGTGCTCGCGCAAGTGTTCGAGCGCTGCAAACAGCGCGTGAGGCTCAACGTTGAGCTGCGCGGTGATGGGCGGCAGCGGGCGATTGACCTGCTCAAGATTTTCCAGTCCACACAGACCGCAACTGCTCTCAGAGACGCGCACCCGCACGCGCTCGATCATCGGCGCGACGGCGCTTTGGGCGATCTGAATTTTCAGCAGCCAGCCATTGGGCGTTTCGTGGGGATCAACCGAATCAACTTCAGATAAATTTGAGATAATTTTCTCAGACAGACTGAATCCAATAGCAAAATCTTCAAAATCTGTAGGTGTTGCCATCATAACCGCATAGCCAATCCCATTATACTCAATAGCAATTGGCGCTTCGATAGGAAGTGTCCGTGTTGAGGGAAATGTGCCGCGTGGCGTGATCGTTTGCGCTGAAACCTTAACGGCGCCCATCATGCCGAGAGCTGCGCGATGGCGGCTGCGGCAACGGGCGAAAGGCCATCACGCGGCGCGGCGCGGATCATCATTTTCATACGCGGATCCCAATAGCGCGCGATGTGGGCGGCAGTCTCGGCTGCGGGGTTGGGCGTCGTCGCAAGGTTGGTCGCGATTTGGTTTGCCATGTAAACGAGGCGCTCCAAGGTCGTTTTGCTCACGCTGCAGGCTCCGCGTCTGCCACGATGCGTCTCGACCGCTCGCTCAATTCCTCATATCCTTCCTGCCAATCGGTCGGGCCGTTGGAGGCGCTGATCTGCACCGCCGTCACTTTGTATTCGGGGCAGTTGGTGGCCCAATCGCTGAAATCGGTGGTGACGACATTCGCTTGCGTGGTCGGGTGGTGGAACGTGGTGTAAACCA
>JAYVZY010000166.1:0-1688 GCA_043782885.1 Sphingomonadales bacterium
CGATCAATGCCTTTGAAATTGGGTCGAAGAATAGCTTCATGGATGGCGTATTTCATCTCAACATGTCCGCCTTCTTCTACCAATACAAAAACCTGCAGCTCGCGCAGATTGTGGCACGCACGGCCGTCAATCAGAACATTAACGCCGATATTTATGGTGTTGAGGCAGAGGCGATTATTCGTCCGATCCCAGCAGCGCAATTCAATATTAGCGCGAGCTATCTGAAGTCGAAAATCAAGGATCAGCTCTCGGTTAATCCGCAAGATCCATCCGGCGGCCGCGCTGATGCTGTGATTATAAAAGACATCACGAATGGTTCTAACTGCGCGGTGACACCAAATACGGCGGGTGCACCAACAGCTATTGGGTTCGTCAATGCCGTTAATGGTAGTGTAGGCCTTAACCCAGTGCAGCCAATCCCCGGAACGAACAATGGGGGTGCATTTTCCATCTGTAACGCGCTGATTGCGACTCAAGCGGCGCCGTCCGCCTTGCTTGACGCCGCTTTTGGTTTGCCGGCAAACACACCACTTCCCGTGACCGTCAGCCAGGGCGGCGTTCCGGTCAACATTGGTGGCAACCAAATTCCGCAGGCACCACAGTTTAAGGTGTCAGTCGGCGCGCAATACACTGCACAAATGGGTGGTGGGATCACACTCACCCCGCGCGTTGATCTGGCCTATACCGGCGAATATTATGCCACCGTGTATAACCAGCCCATCGATAAAATCCCGAGCTTCACGATCATCAATGCCCAGCTTCAGCTCAATGGCCGCGATGACAAATGGTTTTTACGTGGATTTGTGCAGAATCTTACGAACAACAGCGCCACGACCGGCCAATATGTGACCGACCAATCACAAGGCCTGTTCACAAATATCTTCACGCTGGAGCCACGGCGCTATGGCGTGACAATCGGCGCAAAGTTCTAAGGTCAGCGAAAAAAGGAACCGGAGATGGCGACGGCGTTTAAGGACGAAACCCACCTCGTAGACCCGCTTGATGTCACGCGGTCAGACCTTTACGCGGACGATACATGGCACGCGCCGTTTGCTAAGCTGCGCGCGGAAGCACCCATTTATAAATGTGAGCATTCCGCGTTCGGCAGCTATTGGTCGGTCTCCACTTATAAGCCTATTGTGCACATTGAGGCTCTGCCCAAAATTTTCTCATCGTCGTGGGAATATGGCGGAATCACCGTGGTGGGGGATACCACGGGCCCGCTTCCCGATGAGGTGCGGATGCCGATGTTCATCGCGATGGACCCGCCCCAACATACGGCGCAGCGTCGAACAGTCGCACCGGCCTTCACGCCAAGTGAAATTGAGCGCCTGCGCACCGAAGTTCAGGCGCGGACGGCCGAAGTGCTGGACACATTGCCCATCGGCAAGGCGTTCGATTGGGTGAACGATGTGTCTATCGAACTCACAACAGGCATGCTCGCCAAATTGTTCGATTTTCCGTGGGACATCCGCGACAAACTCACCCATTGGTCGGACATTATTGGCGATGTTGAGCGGACTCGCACGCTGGAGGGCCGCCAATATGGCTTGATGAAGGCCTATGAAATGGGCGCGGCGTTTCAGGAGCTGTGGGCCAGCAAGATCGGCCAGCCGCCAAGCCATGATCTCATCTCGGTGATGATGCAATCCGACGCGATGAACCATATGAGCGAGCATGAATTCATC
>JAYVZY010000167.1:0-3694 GCA_043782885.1 Sphingomonadales bacterium
TGCGGGGGGTCGAGGGGCTTTATGTCGTTGATGCCAGCGTTATGCCAACCCTTATCACAGGGAACACAAACGCGCCGACGATCATGATTGCAGAACGCGCCGCTGACTTAATTCTGGCAGGTTCTTGACGCCGTCCCCAAGCGGATCATCCAGCTCTCGGATCCTGCACCAAAATGTTGTGGTCAATGTCTTTTATCTTCGTCACGCCAGTGAGCGCCATCGCGACACGCATCTCAGCATCGATCAGTTGAATGGCGTGTGATACTCCGGCCTGTCCGTTCGCCGCCAAAGCATAGGCCCAGGCACGGCCGAGCAACACGCCCTTTGCGCCAAGTGCCAGCATCCGCACCACATCAAGCCCCGACCGCACCCCACCATCAACGAGCACAGCGAGTGTGTCGCCCACTGCATCCGCTATCGCTGGCAAGGCCTGCGCGGTTGATGGCACGCCATCAAGTTGCCGCCCGCCATGATTGGAAACGACAATGCCATCGGCTCCATGTTCTACCGCAAGCCGCGCATCCGCTGGATCAAGAATCCCCTTCACCACAATCGGCCCGTCCCATTCAGAGCGCAGCCAAGCGAGCGACTCCCACGTTACCGTTTGATCGAAATTGCCGCCCATCCATGCCAGAAAATC
The DNA here is from genome assembly GCA_043782885.1 of Sphingomonadales bacterium. Classification (GTDB taxonomy): domain Bacteria; phylum Pseudomonadota; class Alphaproteobacteria; order Sphingomonadales; family Sphingomonadaceae; genus JAGWQR01. The sequence goes on from JAYVZY010000167.1 coordinate 641, forward strand.
TTCCAGCCCCGTGTCACCCGCCAGCATGGGGGCAACGTTGCCGAGCGTGTGCGGTTTCCCCATCAACCCGACATCCCACGCCCAGCGCGGGTGCATTGCCGTCTGAAGGCCGCGCCGTATTGATCCGACAAAACCCGACGAGCCGGACAAGCCTGAATGCACATCTCGATACCGCGAACCAGGCAGCGGCAGGTCAACGGTCAGCAGCATCACCGTGCAGCCTGCCGCTTTCGCTTCGGCAATCATATGCCGGACAAAATTGCGGTCTTTCACGACATAAAGCTGGAACCAGAATGGCTTTCCGGTGTTGGCGGCAATCTCCGCCAGCGGGCAAACGCCGACTGTTGAAAGCGTAAACGGGATGCCGGCCGCATTGGCCGCGCGTGCCGCTTGCACCTCACCCCGCCTGGCATACATGCCAGACAGGCCAACGGGGCCGAGGGCAATGGGAAGGCGTTGCGGTGCACCGAACAGCGTTGTCGTCAGGTCAATTCCCGAGACATCGCACATCACCCGCTGACGGAGTTGAACGTCTGCCAGATCATCCACGTTTCGGCGCAGCGTTACCTCGGCATAGGAGCCACCATCAATATATTCATACAGGAACGGCGGCAGCCTGCGCCGCGCAAGTTCGCGATAGTCCAGTATCGATGCAGCCTTCATGGTTTTCCCTTTCGTCGCACGACAGTCTGCCGACAGCGTCGCGCAGCGACCAGCACTGAACCCCTTGTGGCCTGATGCGTACGTACGTCAACGCAGGAATGTCACGTCGTCAGCAACCGGCCCAGCCGCAACCGTTGCGGTCAGCGTATGAGCGGAAGCATCATAGGTTTGACCAGTCATTGGCGCGCGCGCTGGCCGCTGCCAATCATGAACGATCACATCAATCTTCTTCCACCACGGTAAAAAGCTGCCTTCCCGTGCCCCAAGATGCACTGTCAGTCCGTCGTTGCCCACCGCGCAGGTAAAGTGCTGTCGAAGATAAACACCGGTTTTATAGGCAAGACTATGGCCATCATCCGTATAGAGCGTGCCGTGGCAATCGGGGCCTGGGTAAATATGGAGCGCAAGCGCACCTTGTGGCACTTCACCCTCATGTTGGATCACGGCCTGCTTCGGAATGATTGATCCGGCCCTGATGAACACCGGCAGTTCGGCCAGCGTCGGTTTCGCAGTTACGATATTTCCCAGCAGCTTCATACCAGTCCAATAATCATACCACCCCCCCTTGGGTAGCTTAATATCATAGCGGTATTCCGTTCGGCTGCCGCCAATATCGGGGGTCGTGACCATAACAGCATCACCCAGCATGAAGGATTGCGCGTTATCTAATGGCTGATTGTAGACCACACCCATCTGCTCAGGGAATTCGAGGAACAGTGGCCGCATGATCGGCATGCCGGTGCGCGAAGCATCCTCGGCTAGTGTGTAAAGGTATGGCATCAACCGATAGCGCTCTTCGATGAAATGGCGACGGATGGCAGTGTGCACCGCTCCGTGCACCCACACCTCCTTGTCGCGCGAGCCCGCCTCCGCATGATAACGCATCATCGGCGTAAACGCATGAATTTGCGTCCAGCGCGTGAGGAGCTCAGGCGTCGGGCTGCCGGAATAGCCCCCAATATCGGCACCCACCAATGGGAAACCGCTCAACCCAAGGTTCAGCAGTTGTGGCGTAGCGAGTCGAAGATGCTCCCAAGTCGCCTGGTTATCGCCCGTCCAAGTGAAGGCGTAGCGCTGTCCACCAGCATAGCTCGCCCGCGTGAGCACAAACGGCCGCTCATCAGGCGCGAGCGCGGTCAGGCCATCGAAGGTCGCCCGCGAATTCAGCATCCCGAAGACGTTGTGAATCTCGGCGTGGGTTGCGGTACGCGAGGCAAAACCCGGCTCGTCAATGCGGTGCATCACGTCGCTCGGCATGGTCTTGTCGAGCCGCTCGAACAAGGCGGGCTCGTTCATGTCATTCCAGATACCGGAGACGCCTGAGGCCATGAAGTTTTTATACAGTGTGCCATACCAATCGCGGGTCTTGGTGCGCGTAAACTCCGGGAACACGGAATCGCCCGGCCACACTTTGCCAATATAAAGCGAGCCATCTGCGCGGTGCACAAACTGGTCACCCGCCACCCCAGAGTCATAGGGCGTATAGCCCTGATTGGTGGCTGCAGCGACATGGAGATCGACAATCGTCACCGCATGAAAGCCCTCGGCAGACAAACCCGCCATCAGCCCTTTGAAATTGGGGAACGTTTGCGCGTTTGTGGTGAACGGGCGGTTGCGATCCTGATAGTCAATATCAAGGTAGATCGCATCGGCCGGAATCTTCAGTTTGCGATAGGTGCTCGCCACCTCACGCACCCGCGCCGCGCTCATATAACTGTAACGCGATTGCTGAAACCCGAGCGCCCAGCGCGGCGGCATTGGGGATGTGCCCGTCAGGAACGCATACCCCGCCAGCACCTGCTTGGGATGCGGGCCAAAGATAATGTAGTAATCAATCGGGCCATCGTCCGCGCCGAACGAGGCTACGCTGGGCTCTGTCTGGCCAAAATCAAACGTGCTGCGAAAGCTGTTGTCGAGCAGGATGCCGTAACTGTTGCCCGCGCCATTGCCTGCCATAAAGAACGGAATGGACTTATAGAGTGGATCGGCGCCATCGCCAAAGCCATAGGCATCGGTATTCCACAAGCTGAAGCTATGGCCGCGCCGATCCAGGCCGGAGGTCTTGTCGCCAAGGCCGAAGATACGTGCGCCATCGGCCAACTGCTTGCGCAGCGTAAAGCGCTTCGTAGAGAGCGTGAACGGCGCGTCCGGTGTATCAGCAGAGATGATCTTTCCCGCCGCATCGCGCACCGTGAGCGCAAGCGTCGCGCGGTCAATCGAGACGCTCAGCTTTGACGTGGAAAAGCCGTCGGGCGTCGCGTTCACCGCCGTCTGAGCACCCCGCGCGCCCGGCAATACCGCCCATGACGCATCTTCCGACAATTGCCCAGCCCGGCCAATGCGCACCCGCACGACATCATCACGTAAGGCGACAACCCGCATCGCCAGCGC
>JAYVZY010000168.1:0-2127 GCA_043782885.1 Sphingomonadales bacterium
TTCCGCAAGGAGATGATTGGCGTGCGCCCACCGCACGATGTTTGGGCGCACATCGCGGGGATTGATTTGGTGCGCACCTCTGCCGACGATTTCTGGGTCTTGGAGGATAATGTTCGCACGCCATCAGGTGTGTCGTATATGCTCGAAAACCGGGCAGCGATGATCCGGCTGTGCCCGGAATTGTTTCGCAGCTTCCGGGTGGCGGCGGTTGATAGTTATCCTGATTTGCTGCACGAGACGCTGCGCAACTGCGCGCCAGCGCACATCACGCGCGATCCAGTTTGTGTTATCCTCACCCCAGGTCAGTATAATTCCGCATATTATGAACATAGTTTCCTTGCGGATAACATCGGCATTGAATTGGTGGAAGCGGCAGACCTTCTTGTTCAGGATGATTGCTTGTGGATGCGCACGATCACCGGGCTCTTGCAGGTTGATGTGATTTATCGCCGTGTGGATGATGATTATCTCGATCCCGAGGTGTTCCGTGCTGATTCGATGCTCGGGGTGCCCGGCTTGATGCGCGCCTACCGTGCGGGCAACGTCACGATTGTTAATGCGCCGGGAACGGGCATTGCCGATGACAAAGCGATTTACTCCTATATGCCGGACATTGTGCGCTTTTATACCGGGGCCGACCCAATTTTGCCCATCGTCCAAACATGGCGATGCCGTGAGTCGGATGGCCTGGCCTATGTGCTCGATCATTTGTCGGAATTGGTGGTCAAGCTGGTGGATGGCTCGGGCGGGTATGGAATGCTGGTGGGGCCAGCGGCTACAAGTCAAGAAATTGAGGAATTTCGTAAGGCTATCTTAGCCGCCCCGCACTGTTATATCGCGCAACCGACGCTGGCGCTCTCGACTGTGCCAACCTTGACCGCACATGACCTCGCGCCGCGTCACGTCGATTTCCGGCCCTTCGTGCTGAGCGGGCCCAACGGCGCGGTGCGGATGGTGCCGGGTGGCCTCACGCGGGTGGCGCTTAAGGAGGGATCGCTGATCGTCAACTCCAGTCAGGGTGGCGGCACCAAAGATAGCTTTGTTTTGATGGATCAGGAGGGTTGATGCTCGCACGAACCGCCGCCTCGCTCTATTGGATGGGGCGTTATGTCGAGCGCGCGGACTTTACTGCGCGCTTGATAGAGGCGACGGTGCGGCTGGATGCGCTGTCGTCGCGCCCTGCCGGAGCAGCAGCTTGGACGAGTGCGCTCACCGTGATTGAGGCGCTGGTGGCCTATGAGAAACTGGGCCAACCTAAGCTCCAGCGCCATGTCGCGCCTTTTCTTGCTCTTTCAACCGATCATCGCGGCTCGATGCTCAGTTGCATCGAAGATGCACGGCGCAACGCCCGCGCCGTGCGCACTGCGCTCTCCCGCGAGGCGTGGAGCGCAATCAACCATGCGTGGCTGCGTTTTAGCAACCGCGACGACACGCATGACATTCAGTCCCTGCTCGCACTGGTCGATTCGGTGCAGGCTGACATGCTGGCGTTCACTGGCGCGCTTGAACGGATGTTGCACCACCCATCGTCCATGTTCATCCATCTCGGTGCCGCGATCGAGCGCGCAGACAATACCGCGCGTCTAATGGACGTAAAATATCATATTCTGCTGCCAGAGGGAGAGGCCGTAGGCGGAGCGATTGATCGTGATCAATGGACAACGTTGCTCCAAACCGTGTCAGCGGTAAACGCTTATCGGCTGCTGTATCGCGGTGGGTTGAACGCGAGTGATGTCGTTGAATTCCTAACATTGCGCGCTGAGCTACCTCGCTCGTTGATCGCGTGCACAGCCGAGGTCGTTCAGCAGCTGAACGCTATTGCAGCTGTGACTGGGAATTTCGCAAATGCTGATTCGTTCGCCATGACTCGGCTGGCGGCATTGAAGCGGACGCACGTGACGCAAATCATCGGGGGCGGACTGCACGAATATCTTGAGGAGTTTCTCCAACAGAACGCCAAACTTGATGAAGCGATCCGATTTCAGTTTCGGTTTAATTAACGCAGTCAACGCGCTATGGAGGCCGCAAACCACTATACGGAGGCTGCAATGCGCCAGACTATAATCACTGAAGCTGACCTGATCGAATCGGTCGCCGATGCGCTGCAATTCATCTCCTATTACCACC
>JAYVZY010000169.1:0-5394 GCA_043782885.1 Sphingomonadales bacterium
GAAAAGCGGCTCGCCAAATTGACATTTTTCAGCAAACTCGTCATTCGTCTGCTGTGTTGAAAAATCTTCTCCACTACATCCTGTTGATCGGGATTCTGCTTGGCCTTGCCGGGCAGGGCATTGCGTCAGCGGCCAGTCCTTGCGCGATGATGGCTCAGACGCAGGTGGTACACTCAAGCACAGCCAAGGCAATGCCGGATATGACCGGATGCGCGATGTCTGCTGACGAAATGAAGATCGCCACCTCGGACACACATAAAGTCGATAAAGGCTCCACACCCTGCAAGGCGATGGGGCTATGCTGTCTTGCTGTGGCGGGTTCTGGGCTAGATTCTCAAACCAAGTGCAACACCTGCCTATACAGGTTGTACTATGGGAAAATGTTATGGACACCTCACCGAAGAGGAACGGTTACAGCTCTATCAACTCCGCGAGACGGGGGTTGGCGTGAACGCCGCTGGTCGTCTTATTGGCCGCTCTCCGGCGACAATCAGCCGAGAGTGGCGGCGTAACTGCCTACCGAAGGCTGGCTATCAGCCGCTCTCAGCGCAACGGATGGCACAAGCGCGGTGCAAGCGGTTGAGTCGGATTGAACGCAATGGCGCGTTGATGCAGCATGTGGAGAGCCATCTGAGCATGGGGTGGACGCCGGAGCAGATATCGGGGCGCTTGAAGCTCGACGACGCCACTCACACGATCAGCACGGAGAGCATCTACCGCTACATGTATCGCCCGAAAATCCGCCCGAAGAAGCTCTATCGCTATCTCCCATTCGCAAAGGCCAAACGTGGACGGCGTTACTTCAAGCGCAGGCGTGATCCCATTCCGGGGCGCGCATCTATCCATGAGCGGCCCGAGGTCGTTAACGCTCGCGCTGAATTTGGCCATTGGGAGGGTGATCTCATGCTGTTCAGCAAAGCCAGTGACGGCAATATCCTCACGCTTGTTGAGCGCTTAACCCGTTATCTGATCGCCGAAAAACAATGGACGAAGAGCGCCGACGAGGCCGCAAACACCATTATCGACAAGCTACGGAACCTCCCAGCAATGGCCAGGCGTTCGATCACATTCGACAATGGTACCGAGTTCGCCAGACATGATCACATGACCGAAAACATCAATGTCAAAACATGGTTTTGTGATCCGCACAGCCCTTGGCAGCGCGGATCAATCGAGAACTCAAACGGCATTATCCGTCGCGATATGCCGCGCAAAACACCGCTCAAACGCACAACCAAAAAGGACGTGCATGATGTCATAGACGCTATCAACCACACACCACGCAAATGCCTCGGCTTCAAAACACCCGCCGAGGCATTTCTCGCTCAACTAGGGTGTTGCACTTGAAATGTGAATCCAGCCGCTGGGCCTTTGGATGTATCGACTGTACACGGGCGAGAAGATGCCGCTGGGGTCAGTTCTTGGGCCAGTCGAGCGCGGCTTCTATCGCGTTGCGGGCGTCGATCCCAAGGCCGAACAGACTTGGGTCGGCTATGCGGTTGCACTGATGCTGTTCAATCTCTTCGGGATTGCGTTTCTGTTCGCGGTGCTCAAGCTGCAGGGCGTGCTGCCGCTCAACCCGCAGCATTTTCCGGGTGTCGAGAATCTGCTCGCGTTCAATACGGCGGTCAGCTTCGTCACCAATACCAATTGGCAGAATTATACCGGCGAGCAGACGATGTCGCATCTGTCGCAAATGGTGGGGCTGACGGTGCAAAACTTCCTCTCGGCGGCCACCGGCCTTGCTGTTGCGTTCGCCTTTATCCGCGGCTTTGCGCGCAAGCAGGTCAATACAATCGGCAATTTCTGGGTCGATCTGATGCGAGGCACGCTCTACCTCTTGCTGCCAGCGTGTATAGTTCTCGCGCTTATTTACGTCGCGCTCGGCGTGCCGCAGACCTTTGCTGCCTCGGCGACGGCAACCACGCTTGAAGGCGCTAAGCAGGTGATCTCGCTCGGGCCGGTGGCATCGCAGGAGGCGATTAAGATGCTTGGCACCAACGGGGGCGGCTTCTTTAACGCCAACTCCGCACATCCGTTTGAGAACCCGAGCGCGTTCAGCAACTTCATCCAAATGCTCAGCATCTTCGCAATCGGGGCGGGACTGACGATCACCTTCGGCAAAGCAGTGGGCAACACCAAACAGGGCTGGGCGATCCTGGCCGCGATGCTGCTGCTGTTCATCGGCGGTGTGGCGGTGACCTATGGTGCGGAGGCGGTGGGCAACCCTGTTCACCACGCGCTTGGCGTTACGGGTTCCAATATGGAGGGCAAGGAGGTGCGCTTCGGCGTGGCGGCGAGCGCATTGTTTGCGACCATCACGACCGATACCTCGACGGGGGCGGTGATCACCGCGCATGACAGCCTGATGCCGTTGGGCGGCCTCATCCCTATGTTCAACATGCAGTTGGGTGAATTGGTGATCGGCGGCGTTGGTTCGGGGCTCTATGCCATCCTGATCAACTGTATTCTCGCGGTGTTCATCGCAGGCCTGATGGTAGGGCGCACACCCGAATATGTCGGCAAGAAAATCGAATCGCGGGAAATGAAACTCTCGGTGATCGCGATTATTGTACCACCGCTGATGATCCTCGGGTTGGCCGCGATTGCAAGCGTGTTGCCTGCAGGGCTCGCCGGACCACAGGCCAAGGGACCGCACGGATTCTCCGAGATCCTTTACGCCTTCTCCAGTGCGGCAGCGAACAATGGCAGCGCGTTTGCGGGGCTGAGCGGCAACACGCCTTTCTATAACCTGATGCTCGCATTGGGGATGTTTGTGGGGCGCTTTGGCGTCATCCTGCCCGTGCTCGCCATCGCTGGCGGGTTGGCACAGAAGCGGCTCGTGCCGGAGAGCGCAGGTTCGTTCCCAACAACAGGGCCGCTCTGGGTGGGATTGCTCGCTGCAGTCATTCTCATCGTCGGTGGCCTCACCTTCTTGCCGAGCCTCGTGCTGGGTCCGATCGCGGACGCGCAGCAGGTCTCCGCCGGCCTCGTTCAATAAGGAACGCTTCTCATGTCAAACCAAGCTCAATCGCTGTTCACCGGCCCGCTGATGGCCACCGCCGCCAAGGACGCGGTGATCAAGCTCGATCCTCGCACGCTCATCCGCAACCCGGTGATGTTCGTGACCGCGATTGTGGCGATGCTCTCCACCATCTTGCTGGTGAAGGGAATTGCAACGGGTGGCGGCCAGATATTCTTCCAAACACAGCTCGTGTTCTGGCTCTGGCTCACGGTGTTGTTCGGCAATTTTGCCGAAGCGATGGCAGAGGGGCGCGGCAAAGCGCAGGCTGCGAGTTTGCGCGCCACCAAGGCCGAATTGCGCGCCAAGGCGTTTCTTGGTGTCGGGGATGTCTGGCGCTGGGTGCCTGCGAGCCAGTTGGAGGTTGGCGAGATTGTGCTCGTCGAAACCGGCGATCTCATCCCCGCCGATGGTGAAGTGGTCGAGGGCGTCGCGTCGGTGAATGAAGCGGCGATTACGGGAGAAAGCGCCCCCGTGATCCGCGAGGCGGGCGGTGATCGTTCCGCCGTCACAGCAGGCACGCGGGTGATTGCGGACAGCATCAAGGTCAAAGTGACGGCGGGCGCGGGCCAGGGCTTCCTCGACCGCATGATCGCGCTTGTTGAGGGCGCCAGCCGCCAGAAAACGCCGAACGAGATTGCGCTCACTATTTTGCTCGCGGGGTTGACACTGATCTTTCTGATTGCGGTCGGCACGCTGCCTGCATTCGCGTCCTACGCGCATGGTGGCATTGCTGTGCCGGTGTTGGTCGCGTTGTTTGTTACGCTGATCCCGACGACAATTTCTGCGCTGCTTTCCGCCATCGGTATTGCCGGAATGGATCGGCTGGTGCGCTTCAACGTGCTCGCCAAGTCAGGCCGTGCTGTCGAGGCAGCGGGCGATATTGATACGCTATTGCTCGACAAGACCGGGACGATCACCATTGGTGATCGGCAAGCGACCGCGTTCCTGCCCGTGCCCGGTGTCGCGGAGGCCGATCTGATCTCTGCTGCGCGGCTCTCCAGCCTTGCGGATGAAACGCCTGAGGGCCGCTCGATTGTCGTGCTGGCGAATGAGAAGGGCTCGACGGGCGAGGATATGCCCGAGGGCGCGACCACCATCGCCTTCACCTCACAAACGCGGGTGTCAGGGCTTCAAATCGGGGAACGGTCGCTGGTGAAAGGTGCTGTTGATGCCGTGCTCAAACGGTTGGGCGATGCCGCTGACCCGCGTCAGGCTGAGGCATTGAAGCTGATCTCTGATGATATTGCGCGCTCGGGCGGCACGCCGCTCGCAGTGGCCGATGGCGCGCGGTTGCTCGGCGTTGTCCATCTCAAGGACATTGTAAAGGCTGGCATTCGCGAGCGGTTCGGCGAACTGCGCCGCATGGGCATCCGCACCGTGATGATTACCGGCGACAATCCGCTGACCGCAGCGAGCATCGCCGCCGAAAGTGGCGTGGATGACTTCCTCGCCGAGGCGACGCCCGAGGACAAGTTGGCGCTCATCCGCAAGGAGCAAGAGGGCGGCAAGCTCGTGGCGATGTGCGGCGATGGCACCAATGACGCGCCAGCACTCGCGCAATCCGATGTTGGCGTGGCGATGAACACGGGCACACAGGCGGCGCGCGAGGCGGGCAATATGGTCGATCTTGACAGCGACCCGACCAAGCTGATTGAGATTGTCGGGCTCGGCAAGCAGCTCCTCATGACGCGCGGGGCACTCACGACCTTCTCGATTGCCAATGATGTGGCGAAGTATTTCGCCATTCTGCCCGCGATATTCGTGGTGCTGTATCCGGGATTGGACGTGCTTAACGTCATGCGGCTGACCAGCCCGCAGAGCGCGATATTGTCGGCGATTATCTTCAACGCGGTGATTATCCCTGCGCTCGTGCCGTTGGCGCTCAAGGGCGTTAAATATCGCCCCGCGCCTGCCGGTGATCTGCTTGCCCGCAACCTTATGATCTATGGCGTCGGCGGGCTGATCGCACCGTTCATTGGCATCAAGCTGATCGACCTGTTGGTCGGTGGCCTGAACCTAGCTTGAGGAGATAATCCATGCTTACCGAACTCCGCTCTGCGTTCCGCCCCGCCCTTGTCCTGCTGTTGCTCTTCGCTGCGCTGACCGGGCTCGCCTATCCCGCGCTCATCACGGGCATCGCGCAGATCGCGCTGCCCTATCAGGCCAATGGCAGCATGATCAGCGATAAGGGCAACATAATCGGCTCCGAGCTGATCGCGCAGGGGTTTACCAGCCCGCGCTATTTCCAGCCGCGCCCCTCGGCGGCGGGCAAGGGTTATGATGCCACCAATTCAGGCGCCACCAATCTCGCGCCCGGCGACAAGGGCCTCCGCGATGCCATTGCGGCACGCGTCACGGCGGCGCGCAAA
>JAYVZY010000170.1:0-2998 GCA_043782885.1 Sphingomonadales bacterium
TGAAAAAGCCCCCCTCCCTTTAGGGAGGGGGACTCTGTACTCATAGGGAGAATGATCAACACTATCTCCCCGCACCATGCGAGCAGATCATCGAACCGCAGCACACACTCCCCCTTCGTTGCGCGCAAATTACCGATGCTCAAGAGTTGCGTCAGATTGCCCCATCCCGCGCGCGTCATTGGATACGCGATCACATCAGGCGTGCCATCGGCGAACACCAGTCGCGCGCCGGTGATAAGCTTGAAGTCGAGTCCGTGCCCCGCTTCACGCGCCGCCTTCAGCGCACTCCATGCGCGGACAACGCCTGCCACACTGTTGCGGTCGGCAATCCCCAATCCGGTATAACCGAGAGCAATCGCCGCTTCGACCATCTCGTGCGGATGCGCGGCACCGCGCAAGAACGAAAAGTTGGTCGCTGCCGCCAACTCAGCATAATATGTCATGCAAATAATCCGTGGAGATACCAATCGGGCATCGTTTTTTCTGAGGCATATAGCCCATGCCGAAACACCCAGAAGCGCCGTCCACGCGCATCTTCAATACGGTAATAATCGCGCGTGAGTCCGCCCTTCCCTGGCATATGCCCCTGCGCGCGCCGCCACCATTCCGCTGCGATCCGCTCTGGCCCCTCATAGCGCACCACATCATGCGTGCTCCGCCGCCATTGGAACCGACGCGGTGGGCCATCTGGCACTTCAGCCAGTACCTGAATGCGTTGCGGCGGCTCGAACAGATGGAGCGGGCGCAACGGCGGCTCTCCCGGCTCAAGCACAGGCCAGCAGGCGGGTGGGCCGGATGCGTTGAGCGGAAGCTCAAACGCCGCTTGTTCAGGGATATGGCTGCCCCCAAGCGCTAGGCGGCGCAAGCGATTGCGCCCGAGCCGCACCCCCAATCGATCGAGCAATGCGCCAAGTTCGACATCAGCAATAGTCCCGCCCTCAAGCTGAAGCTGCGCTGGCCCGAGTGGCTCAGTACGTGGCACGCCAAGCCGGATCAGATCATAGCCAAAGCCGGGATCAAGCGGATCACGCAGCGTCTCAATCCGCTCGCGGAACAACCGATTAAGCAGTGCTGGATCGCGTGTTGGTGTGCCCGTCTCGATGGCCAACCACGCGACATGCCCATCGCTGCGAAACAAACTCGCTTCAAACTTCCGTCCGCCGCTATGGCGCTCGGCAAGCGTCACCGCCGCCCTTGTCGCCAGCCGTTCTAAAGTGCCCAAAACGCTATCAATATGCGCAATCGGTTCGGCAAAGCGCGCCTCAACCATCACGATAGGCGGCGCGCGGTGCGGCGTGATGTGGACATCTTCCTCACCCAATATGCGTGCGAGGTGCGATGGGAAATCAGCCCCGAAGCGCGCGGCGAGTGGTGCTCGCGGGCGCTTGGCAAGGTCACCAAGCGTGTGCAGCCCCGCTCTCCGCAATGCCACATGGGTCGCGGGCGCGATCCGTAAAGCGTTGACCGAGAGCGCGGCCACATCGCTGCTGTTACATCCTTCTCCCCCAAATTCTGCAAGCGCCCGTGCCGCCTCGGGCGTATCGGCACACGCAGATCGTGCACTCAAGCCCAGCCGCGCGAGCCGACCGCTCAGGTCAGCGGTCAACCCCACCTCACCTTGCGCATAAAAATGTGTGCAGCCCGTAATATCAAGCAACAGCCCATAGGGTGGATCGGCGGCCACCGTCGGAGTGTAACGTGCGCAGCCCTCAACAAGCCAATCGAGCAACAGCGCATCGGCGGTCGGATCATGCGGGAGGGCCGTAAGCTCTGGCACACGCGCCCGCGCATCGGCAAGCGCTAACCCCGGCACAATCCCGAGTGCGTCAGCCGCCGCATCAACCGCCATGATCCGCATCGCCCCACGTTGCTTTTCAACGAGTGCGAATGGCCCATCAAGCCGCTTTTCGCGCCTCACCCGTTCCGACGAGAGCATCGGCAAATGCAGCGCCAGATAGCGGCGTTTCGATACAGTTTCGGTCATCTCGATTCCATTCAATCCGCGTCTTGAACCCAGCGACTCCACCGCGATGCCGCAGCAGCTCGATCATCAAAGCGGGTATGCCGGGCGCGTTGGCCGCAAGCGTTTGAGAAGGCGCGGCTTCTACTCCCCAGCGCGTTTGCGCGACACTCGGCTGCGGCTCGGCACCAATACGCAGCAGCAAGACGAGCGCGCCCGATTGCGCTGCCGCCAGCGCCAGCCGCCGCGATGCTGTCAGATCAAGCAGAGGCACTTTTCCATGCAATTCGATCAGCACGGCCCCCACCGCGCTACAGCGGGCAATGTCCGCACCCGCACGCAGTGCCATGCGCGCATCGGGTGCAAGAATGATGACAATTTGATCAGGGTCAGCACCCAATTCCGCCAGCCCAAGAGCATAAAGCCGGCCGCCACGCGCAGCACAATCTTCGCGCACCCACAGGATCGGCGCACCTACCGGACACCCCCGTAACGCCAGCATCAGCGCGAAGGCTGCTGCTGCACTGCGGTCGCCCACGTCGACCGCAAACACCTCATGAAGTGCAGCACGTGTAAGGCCACCACGCAGTCGGGTATCAATGCGCTTATCCCCAAGAGTTATGGTGCCAAATTCGGCCAAAGTCTCGCCAATCACGCATTCCTGAAGGACGCACAGCATAGTAGGATAAGAAGGCTGCACGAATCATTATGTTCATATTATGTTCTAATTTTACTGCTCACCCGAGAGAAGTCAAGTGTTGTCGCTGGAACCTTGAATCGTTGGTTAGTAAGGATATAAAATGGTGGAGCCTAGCGGGATCGAACCGCTGACCTCGTCATTGCGAACGACGCGCTCTCCCAGCTGAGCTAAGGCCCCAATCCAGTTTGGAGATAGGCACCTCTGCACCAGAAAGCAAGATACTTGCCATGCCCGCCTCGGCCAGCTATGCGCGAAACCGCACAGGAGTTTAGCTCAGTTGGTAGAGCATCGGTCTCCAAAACCGAGGGTCGTGGGTTCGAGTCCCCCAACTCCTGCCA
>JAYVZY010000171.1:0-2321 GCA_043782885.1 Sphingomonadales bacterium
GCACACGGAATAGTCTATGATTTTGAGGAATTGCCCGCCTCAGCGCTACCCGACTACGTTCGCTTTGTGACGGAGACTCGTGCCGCTTTTGCGCCGCACGGATGGCTCGTCACGTTGACGACACCTCTCGATAATCCTGATTGGCCGCTCGCTGCCTTTGCCGCAGCAGCCGACAAAGTATTTTTGATGGATTATGACGAACATGATCCGCATTCTGGCCCCGGCCCGATTGCCAGCCAAGCCTGGTTCGTCGATCATATGAGAAGCGCGCTGTCTCGGGTGCCCGCTGAGAAGGCGATCCTCGCTATCGGGTCATATGGCTATGATTGGCACAGCGGCACGGCCGACAATATGACAATGGAAGAAGCTTGGCTCGCTGCGAGCGATTCTGAAGCAAAGCCCATGTTTGACAAAGTGAGCGGCAATTCTACTTTTTCTTACGAAGAGAATGGCGTGGTTCACACAATATGGCTGCTTGACGCGGCGTCGGCGTGGAACCAGTTACGTGCGGCTGATACACAAGGCGTGTCCGGGGTCGCGCTGTGGCGATTGGGCAGTGAGGATCCGGGCGTCTGGGAGGTCTTCAAAAAATTCCAGACCCATGAATTGCCCAGCATACGCTCCATAAAACCGGCTGGGTCAGTAGATGTAGAGGGCAACGGCGAGCTCATCCGCATCGAAAAAAAGCCCGTCGATGGTCTGCGGACTCTAACTTATGACAAAGATCTGGTCTTGCGTAACGAAGTGTTTGAGACGCTCCCCACTCCGTTTGTTGTGCGGCGGATGGGGGACAAACCGGGCTATGTAGCGCTCACGTTCGACGATGGGCCGGACCCCTATGTCACGCCCAAAATCCTCGATATTCTGCAAGCCAAGAAGGCCACCGCGACCTTCTTCGTTATCGGTGAAAATGCGATGTCGCATCCGACGATCATCAACCGGATCATCGCGAGTGGCTCTGAAATCGGCAACCACAGTTTTTGGCATCCGAATATGGCACTGCTGTCGGATGAACGGATCAAATTCGAACTCAACATGACGCAACGGATTGTTGAAGCTTATGCAGGGCATTCGATGCGACTGTTTCGCGCGCCTTATTTCGGCGATGCCGAGCCCACCACCAATGACGAACTTATTCCCGCCACCGACGCACAAGAGAATGGCTATACCAATGTGGGGCTGCACGTTGATCCCGGGGATTGGAAGAAACCTGGCGCCCAAGTCATTATCGACGAGACGCTCAATGCTGTCGTCACTGGCAACGCCGAGAAGTCCCAACAGATTGTTCTGCTGCACGATGGCGGCGGTGACCGAACGCAGACGATTGAAGCGCTCCCGGCGATTATCGACGGGCTGCGGGCACGTGGCTATAAAATTGTCCCGGTGTCGGAACTTGCCGGGCTCTCTGTCGAGCAAGTCATGCCCAAAGTGAGCGGGGCTGATCTGCTTGCGGTGAGAGCCGACGTTGGCATTTTCCTCTTCGCAGCTTTTTTGCTCTGGGCTCTGCAGTGGCTGTTTTATACTGCAATTTCCTTGGGTATTGCGCGTGCGGTTGTTTTAGCGGTTCTTGCGATTCACTCGCGGTTCGACAAACAACGCCCCGTTGCACCAGAAATCGACCCCGAACGATTCGTCTCCGTCCTCATCCCCGCCTACAATGAAGAGCGCGTGATTGAGGGTTCAATTCGGCGTGTTCTGGCCAGTGAGCAGATACAGCTGGAAATCATTGTGATCGATGACGGATCGAAGGATGATACGGCGCTGATCGTCCGCAACGCGTTCGCGGACGAGCCACGTGTGCGCCTTCTTAGTTTGGAAAATGCTGGCAAAGCGCACGCGCTGAACCAAGGGATCAGGCTTGCGAAAGGGGACATCATCATCGCGCTAGATGCTGATACGCAGTTTGAACCACTCACAATAGCCTATCTCGCGCGCTGGTTTGATGATGCTGATGTCGGCGCGGTTGCTGGCAATGCGAAGGTCGGTAATCGGCACAATCTCGTCACGAAATGGCAAGCGATTGAGTATGTCACGGCGCAGAACCTTGAGCGGCGCGCACTTGACCAATTGAGTGCAATTACGGTGGTTCCTGGTGCCGTTGGCGCCTGGCGGCGGAGCGCGCTCGATTCTGTTGGTGGCTATCCGGTGGATACGCTGGCGGAGGATCAGGATTTGACCATCGCAATTCAGCGCAAGGGGTGGCTGGTCGCCTATGATATTGAGGCGGTGGCTTGGACGGAAGCGCCCGAAACCTTCAGGGCGCTCGCCAAGCAGCGCTTTCGTTGGGCGTTTGGCACGCTGCAATGCCTGTGGAAGCACGG
>JAYVZY010000172.1:0-3128 GCA_043782885.1 Sphingomonadales bacterium
CCCTCGCGCGGCTGGCGGAAAAAGACGGGGCCGCGACTGTCGAGCTTGATGGCGAGCGCGGTGACCAACAGCAGCGGCATCGCCACCAGCGTGAAAAGGCTCCCGAGAACAAGGTCTTCGGCTCGTTTGAGCAGCTGATCGACCCCCGAAATGGGCCGCTCGAACAGTGTCATCATCGGCATATCAGCCAGCATCACGAATGGCCGGTTGGGGAAGGCGAACTGCGCGCGGTCGGGTGCCAATCTGATCCGCACCGGGGTGAGGGTCAGCTTGCTCACCACGTCGCGCAGATAAATATCCTCCGACCACGGCATCGCGATAATGACCTGATCGACCTGACCGGCACGGATCATCGTTATGAGGGCATCTAAACCGCCTATTGGTCGCTTCGAGAGTGCTTGCCGTTCCTCCTCACGCACTTGCCGACGCTGATCAAATATCCCGACCATCGTGATGGTGAGTTGGCGATGACCCTCGATGAAGTGGGCCAGCGCCGCACCCTGCGCATTGCCACCGTAAATCGCAACGCGCTGATTGAACACACCGCGCCGCTTAAAATGCCGCAACACCAGTGCGGAGAGCGCTCGCGTCAGGGCCAGCACAACCGCTGCCAGCATAAACCAGGAGATTATCGTGAATAGCGCACTATCGATTGTGCTTTTCAGCATGTGTTGGAGCAGCGCGACGAAGAGTGTCGTGCCGGTCCACGCATTCAGCATCCGCGACCACGCTCGGCGGACGGAGAAGAGCACATCAGCATCATACGCGCCGATCAATTCAGCAAAACAGGCGTAGATGATGAGTGTGAGGACGATGATATTCGGAACACTTCCGCAAAGCAGCCCCGTGAGCGCAATCACGAGCCATTCACTCAGCCTAATGACGAGCGCAACAGTCTCGATCAGTGCAAATCTTGGTCGACCCTGAGCGACGGTCGCTGCCGGGGGGGACATCGGAATAGCGCACATCTCGTTCATGCGATGGCTGCCGCCAGTGTGGGGCCAATCAACGCGGCGTGCCAGTGCGGTGCAATGGCGTGCAGCACGTCGCGCGTAAAGGCCTGATTTAGGGCAAAGGCGGAGTCGGGGTTCGGCACCACATTCGAACAGCGCACGAGCAGTCCGTCGACGATCACACCATGCAGCGCATAATTGAGAATCGCGCGCCGTTGCGCCGCTGCGCTTGTGGGCAGAGCATCACCGATTCTTGTCCAGTAGCTGATGTGCTCACGTCGCAACGGCGTGCGCGCGATAAGTTGGCGCATCGGCAACGATTGCCCGTGCGTGAGGGCGACTGCCGCAGTGCCGCGATCAACTATTTCGAACCCGAACGCGGGAAAACACTCCTCAGGACGATGCAACTGGAGCGTATTGGTTTGGCTGGGGCCATAGGCCATCAGGAGCATCATTTGTGCGCCGCTATCATCGGCATAAACGCGGGTGAGGCTGTCGCTGTAAAGTTTCGAAGCGAGCGCATCGTCGCTTTCGGGCGCCGCCAGCGCATTGATGGGTGCCATCTGCCATCGACCGATGGTTTGCGGCACGATTGTCGCGAGTGTACCATTTCCCATCAGCGATTGATGGTGAGACGGCTTCAGGCGTTGCGCTGCGATAGCGCCCAAAGTGCAAGCGCCACCGATCAAGATGTCTCGTCGCGCCATCATTCCGCTACGCCGATGGTGTGTTGGATGAGTTTATCGGCGGCGTAAATACTCACCAAGGCGACTATGAACACCACCAGTCCCGCCGCTTCATGCAGATAGCTTTGCGCGACTTGATTCCCCGCATAATAAGTGAGCAGGATGAGGATAATCACGCGGATGAAATTGGCGAAGATCGCAGCAGGGAGCACGGCGAGCAGCAAAAGGGCGGCATGACGCCAAGCGCCACGATGCAGCACATAGATGTAAAACAGGCTCAGTGCACTGAGCGTAAACAGCGAGTTCAAACCTGAACAGGCATCTTCCACAAGCAATTGATATTGCGCAACGTAGAGCGTCACCCCCTCGCGTGCGACGGGGTAGTGGAGCGCGCGAAGCAATCCCGACGCCGCCCACGCAATCCCGGTTTTAATCGGGCCAGTGATTTCAGTGAGCACGCTGCCGGGCAGCGGCACCAGGAAGGAGAGGTAAAGGATTGGGAACCACATCGGTGTAATGGCTCGCCAGCCGCGATAAAGCGCGGTGATGCTGACAAGTACGGCGATCAGTCCGGCAATCTCTAGACTGATGAAATCATATGCGCGCCCGGCGATATAGAGCGCGATGCTAACGACAAAACTCAGCACCGCTGAGCTCGGCGCTGAACGGCTATTCTCCGCGCGCGTCTTACGCCACCCCTGCGTTATCAGCCACAAGCCGGTCGAGAGAATAATCGGCCCTTGTGCGCCAGACTCATGGCTCCAACTCTGCCGAGCGAGCGTGAATAGGCTGGGTAAAATGAGCGCGGCGAGGCCCACAAACACTGGCCATCTCTGGATGAAGTGCGGCGTCGCGAACTCCATCAAAACACCGTCAAGACCGTGCCAACCACGGTGGCATGATCTGCACGCAGCAGCCTGCTCAGTGTGCTGACATCTGACACAAATGAACTGTGCTTTCGTGCCACAATCAACGCATATTCCGCGACGGTTGCGACGCGCTGGGCATCGGTGCAATAATTTGCAGGCGTCGTGTCAAAAATGACGAGATCAAACTCGCGCTTCAGTTGCGCGACAAAGGCTTTGAAACGCGCGGTGGCGAGCAGCTCTTGTGGATTTTCAACGAGCGCCCCAGCCGTTACGGCTGAGAGCATTGGCAATGCGCTGTGCTGGAGCGTCTCCTCGTAGCTGACATCGCGCTTAGCGAGATGTTCTGCGAGGCCACTCCGGTTCGGCGGAAGGCCAAGCAGTCCGGCCAGCGCCGGGGCGCGCAGATCGCAATCCACGATCGCCGTTTTGACTCCGATATGCGCACAGGCAACAGCAAGGTTCGCCGCCACAAAGCTACAACCGACATCGGCAGTGGCCGCACAAATAGAGAGCGTGTGCCGACCTTGCTCGACGTGCTGCGCCATGATCCGAGTGCGCAATGATCTGATCGCTTCCGCTTCCGCACTCTGCGGTGCTTCGAGAAAAGCGAGCGTTTCGAT
>JAYVZY010000173.1:0-8231 GCA_043782885.1 Sphingomonadales bacterium
CGCCGTCTCGATGAACGGGATTGAGCTGCAGGATGGCGAGTTCATCGCCGCCATTCGCGAGGGCCGCGCACCGAATTCCTCCGTCGCAGACGTGCTGCCTTGTTACAAAGTGCTGCACGATCTGGAAGTTCAGCTTAAGTCGTGAAGACGCAAGTGGTCATCATTGGTGCTGGGCCAGCGGGCCTGTTGCTTGGGCATCTGCTGCGCGCGGAGGGCGTGGAGTGCATCATCGTCGAGCGCGCCGCGCCCGAATATGTGCTGGGGCGTATCCGTGCCGGAGTGCTGGAAGATACAACGACTGACCTGCTGCACCGGCTGGGCATTGATACGCGGTTGAACGCGGAGGGGCTGATCGAAGATGGCTTCTGCTTGGCGGATGGCGAGCGGCTGATCCGCATCGACATCAAAGCGCTCACCGGCAAACACGTCACCGTCTACGGCCAAACCGAAGTGACACGCGACCTGATGGATGCGGCGCCGGAACGCGGGTTGGAAATCATCTATGAGGCCGGAGAGGTGGCGCTGCATGATGTCGAAAGCGATGCGCCTTATGTAATTTACACCAAAGACGGCGCGTCCCACCGGATCGATGCGCGCTTCATCGCAGGGTGCGATGGTTATCATGGCGCGTCGCGGCAGGCGATTCCGGCCAGCGCCGCGCAAGAGTTTGAGCACATTTACCCGTTCGGCTGGCTCGGCATTCTCGCCAATGTGCCACCGTGTCATGACGAGCTTATTTACGCCAACCACGAACGCGGCTTCGCGCTCGCCTCGATGCGCTCGATGACCCGCAGCCGCTATTACATCGATGTGCCGCTGACTGAACGCGTTGAGAATTGGAGCGACGCGCGGTTGTGGGATGAGCTTGAGCGCCGTCTGTGCCGCCCGATCATACGTGGCCGAGCTCTGGAGAAGAGCATCGCGCCGTTGCGGTCGTTTGTATTTACGCCCATGCGCCATGGCAGCCTGTTCCTCGCGGGTGATGCCGCACATATCGTGCCGCCGACGGGTGCCAAGGGGCTCAACCTTGCCGCCTCGGATGTCGCCTATCTTTCCGACGCGCTAATTGCTTATTTCACGCGTCACGATAATGATAGTATTGCCGATTATGCCGCCACGGCGCTCGCACGCGTATGGAAAGCGGAACGTTTCAGTTGGTCGCTCACCAAGCTGATGCACCGCTTCCCCGAAGATGGCCCGTTTGAGCGCGCAATGCAGGTGGCGGAACTGGATTATATTGCCTCGTCGCGCGCAATGCAGACCGCTATCGCCGAGAATTATGTCGGGTTGCTGCTCTGATTACCATTGCCGCCAAATCGCGACGAGCGTGTTTTGAAACGCGGGCACCAGATCGTCCGGTACATGGCTGAGCATGCGTGTTTCCAAATTTTGCACGACGCTCCAAACGCGATCGTGTAAATCCATACCAGCTGGCGTCAGCGACAAACCCCAAGAGCGGCCATCCATAGCGGTGCGCGCAACCCAGCCTTGTGCCTCAAGCCGCGCAATCAGCGGCGTCATGTTGGCGCGCTTGATGTCGAGCAGCCCCACTAGGTCGCGCTGGCGGATACCGGGGTTCGCGCCAATCAGGATCAGCACAGTCGATTCGGTGAAGCGCAGATCGAGCGCCTGCAACGCATCCGAAAGCGCGCCCATCATCGTGACGGAGGCGCGGCGCAGCGCATAACCGGGAAGAAGCGAGAGCGGATCTTTCATCCGACACCCGTAACTAAAGCTATTGCGCATAGCAATTTTAATTGTTATAAAACATAACAGAATAAGGAGAGGCCCATGACTTTTTCACGACTCAATCCCCTAACGGGTGAGGTGGCATCGACTGCACCCGCAATGAAAGCAACCGATATCCCAGCGATCACCGCTCGCGCGGCAGCGGCCTTCCCTGCTTGGGCGGCGACCGGCCCGAATGTCCGCCGCGATCTTCTCAACAAAGCCGCTGAAGCCTTGATGGCACGCAAGGACGATTTTGTCGCAGCGATGATGACCGAAATTGGTGCAACAGCCGGCTGGGCCATGTTCAACCTCGGGCTGGCAGCAGGCATTGTCCGCGAGGCCGCGGCGATGACGACGCAAATCGCGGGTGAGGTTATCCCGTCGGACAAGCCCGGTTGCATCGCGATGGCGTTGCGTGAGCCGGTCGGGGTGCTGCTCGGCATTGCGCCATGGAATGCGCCGATCATCCTTGGCGTCCGCGCGATTGCGATGCCGCTGGCGTGCGGGAATACTGTGATCCTCAAGGCGTCGGAAATTTGCCCGCGCACGCATTCGATCATCATTGAGGCATTTGCAGAGGCGGGCTTCCCTGACGGCATCGTCAATATCGTAACGAACGCCCCAGAAGATGCAGCCGATGTCGTCGGTGCGCTGATTGACACGCCTGAAGTGAAACGTATCAACTTCACCGGCTCAACCGGCGTGGGCAAGATCATCGCCAAGCGTGCTGCCGAACATCTTAAGCCTTGCCTGCTCGAACTCGGCGGCAAAGCGCCGTTGCTGGTGCTTGAGGATGCGGATATTGATGAGGCTGTGAAGGCGGCTGCGTTCGGCGCATTCATGAACCAAGGCCAGATTTGCATGTCCACTGAACGGATCATCGTGGTCGATGCGGTGGCTGACGCGTTCGCCACCAAGTTCGCCGCGAAAGCCAAATCGATGGCGACCGGCGACCCGGGCGCTGGAACCACGCCGCTTGGTGCTGTGGTCGATCAAAAGACCGTCAGCCATGTCAACGCGCTGATCGATGATGCGATCGCCAAGGGAGCCGAAGCCATCGCGGGCGGCAAGGGTGAGAGCGTATTGATGCCCGCCACTGTCATCAACGGCGTCACATCCTCCATGAACCTCTACCGCGATGAGAGCTTCGGGCCGATTGTGGCCATCATATGCGCGAGGGACGAGGCCGACGCCATCCGCATTGCCAATGACAGCGCCTATGGCCTCGCCGCGGCCGTCTTCACGCGTGACACAGCACGCGGGTTGAGAGTTGCCCGCCAGATCAAATCAGGCATCTGCCATGTCAATGGCCCGACAGTGCATGATGAGGCGCAGATGCCTTTCGGCGGCGTGGGAGCCTCTGGCTATGGCCGCTTCGGCGGCAAAGCTGGCGTGGACAGCTTCACCGAACTGCGCTGGATCACGATGGAAACGCAACCCGGCCATTATCCAATTTGATACAAAGGACAATAATATGATCACCGACCGCCTCGAAGAAGATACCGTCGCTTTCACCGTTGAAAGCGGCATCGCCTGGGTGAAGTTCAACCGCCCGGAAAAGCGCAATTGCATGTCGCCTAAGCTCAACCGCAAAATGATGCGTGTGCTTGATGAGCTAGAGTTCCGCGAAGATGTAGGTGTGCTCGTGCTGTCCGGCGAAGGCACATCATGGAGTGCAGGCATGGATCTCAAGGAGTATTTCCGCGAGACCGAAGCCGATGGCCTGCGCGGCACCCGCAAGGCACAGGCCGAGTCCTATGGCTGGTGGCGGCGGCTGCGCTGGTATCAGAAACCAACGATTGCGATGGTCAACGGCTGGTGCTTTGGCGGCGGATATGGGCCTTTGTTTGGCTGCGACCTTGCCTTCTGCGCAGATGAGGCGACCTTTGGCTTGAGCGAAATCAACTGGGGCATCCTTCCTGGCGGCGGCGCATCAAAGGTGGCGGTTGAACTAACCGGCTTCCGCAACGCCATGTATCACGCGATGATGGGTGAGAATATCGATGGCAAGAAAGCAGCTGATTGGGGGCTGGTAAATGAGTCGCTCCCGCTGGCGCAATTGCAGGCACGCGTGACCGAAGTGGCGAATGTGCTGCTCGCGAAGAATCTGGTTGCGCTAAAGGCCACCAAGGATGCCATCCGTCGCGTGCGCGAGATGACCTACGACAATGCCGAGGACTTCTTGATCCGAGCGCAGGAGGCAGCCAACTTCCACGACAAGACCGAGGGCCGCAAAGAGGGCATCCGCCAGTTCATCGACGAGAAGAGCTACAAGCCCGGCCTGGGCGCCTATGACAAAACCAAGGCCGGTTGATGTTGATTGATCCCGTCGCCACGCACGCACAGCGTCAGCCTGAGCGGCTGGCCTGTGTGGATGTTGATGGCGGCGGGCGCTGGACATGGTCTGCGCTTGATGCGGATATCAACCGGGCCGCGCATTGGTTGATCGGGCAGCTCGGCCCCGCAAGTGGGGCGCGGGTAGCGACGCTTGCTAAGAACTGCACGGCCATGCTCATCCTGCAATTTGCCTGCGCGCGTGCCGGGGCAATCTTCGTGCCCCTCAATTGGCGGTTGGCGGCGGCTGAGGTTGCCGCGCTGCTTGAAGACGCGTCACCCGCATTGCTGTTCCATGACGCGGTGTTCGACGTGGCCGATGCGCCCTTGGCGGCGCGCGTGTTGACTGGCTTGGATACCCTGACTGCCGATCAGCCGACAACACCGCCCCCAACCTCCGCGCGGCAGAAGTGGGACGCGCCATCGACCTTACTTTACACATCCGGCACGAGCGGCAAGCCCAAGGGCGTAATGCTCAGCGAGGCCAACGCGTTCTGGGGCGCCAATAATTTCGTGAATGGCTATGGCGTGACGGCAAAGGACGCCGTCTTGTGCGACATGCCATTGTTCCACACGGCAGGACTGTTCGCCGCAGCGCGCGCGGCGATATTGGCGGGGGCGACGCTGTACATCTCGCGCGGGTTCGATCCGGAGAAGTCCTTGGTGCGGATCTCCGATTCTGTGCTCAGGATCAGCGTCTATTTCTCGGTGCCACAAATGGCGCAAATGCTTTGGAACCAGTCGGATTTCAAACCCGAGATGCTCCAAGGCCTGCGCGTTTACGCCACTGGCGGCGCGCCCAACCCCAAAGCGCAGATCGAGCGTTTCGTTGGGGCGGGCATCCCGATGTCCGATGGCTTTGGCATGACCGAGACCGGTTCTAACTTCGGGATGCCGCTATACGAGCCCGACTTGGTCATCGTGAAAGCGGGCTCCATCGGCCAGCCTTTCCTCTCGGTTGAAACACGGATCGTCGATACTCACGGCGACGACGTGCCTACCGGCGAACGCGGCGAGCTGTGGGTGCGCGGGCCGAGCGTGTCACAAGGCTATTGGCGACAGCCCAGTCTCACCGCCGAGGCCTTCCACGATGGCTGGTTCAAGACCGGGGATATTTGCGTGCGCGATAGCGAGGGCTATTTCTTCATCGTTGACCGCAAGAAAGACCTATTCATCTCGGGCGGCGAGAACGTCTATCCCGCCGAGGTGGAGGCGGTGATTGCAGAGCTCGTGGCGGTCGCGGAATGCGCGGTCATCGGCGTGGGGGACGCACGATGGGGCGAAGTGGGCCATGCGTATGTTGTGCCGGTGGTGGGGGCCGAACTGAGCAATGACCATATCCTTGCCCATTGCACATCGCGCCTCGCAAAATTTAAGGTTCCTAAGAGGGTTATCATTACTAACCATCTCCCGCGCACCGCGACAGGCAAAGTGCAAAAACATATACTCAAGGGTGGATTCTCCTAGGCTCAGGACTCATTGATTGATCCAAAAGATGATGGTTGCTGCGATGCAGATTGCGGACATGAAGGTGTGGGCGCAGCGATCATAGCGGGGTGGATACGTCGCCAATCTTTGAGGCGCCCGAACATGACCTCGATTTTGTGGCGTTGTCGGTAGAGCACGGTATCGTGCGGGATGTGGACTTTGCGGTTTGATTTTGAGGGGATGCAGGCTTCAATTTTACGGGCAGCGAGCGCCTCACGGAACCAGTCGGCATCATATTCTTTGTCGCCAAGGAGCGCTTTGGCCTTTGGAAAATCGTCAATCATCAGCGCAGCGCCGCCGAAATCGCTCATTTGGCCTTCGCTCAGCAGCAGGATCAACGGTCGCCCCTTGCCATCGCAAATGGCGTGGAGCTTGGAGTTCAAGCCACCCTTCGTTCGACCTATACGTCTGGGAACAGACTCTTTTTTAAAAAGCTGGCGGCTGTTCGATGCGCCTTCAAATGGGTGGCGTCGATCATCAACTGATCAGGCTTGCCACCCTGCGCCGCGAGGCCGGCAAATATCTTGTTGAAAACCCCCATCCGGCTCCAACGGATAAAGCGATTGTAGATCGTCTTGGGTGGCCCATACTCCCGTGGAGCATCGCGCCAGCGCAGCCCTTTGCACTTCACGATGGAACTCACCACCTATTGCGATGAACGCCTATTTCCGTGATGGCGCGAGCTCAAGTCTTAAAATTAAGCTCTTTCTCGATTTTGTGAGCAGTTGGTTCCATGCCAACCCGGGCTGACGCGAGCAGCGCGCGAAGCCGGTTGCTGGCATAGCGCTAGAATGGCTTGTAGTGTCGCAAATTTGCTCCTATTTGGTTTTAAGTTGATCAGGTACCCCTCGTGTAGGATAGGGCCACAAGCGCGCGATATTTGGCTTGAGCGAGCGTCTCTTTCAAGAAAGCACTGAATAGGCGCACCCGCGCGGGCACATCACGGCCAACCAGCGTGAGCGCATGCAGCCGCAATCCCGGTAGGCGCCAGGCGGGTAGGACGGGCACGAGCGTGCCCGCCGCAACAGCACGCGCCGTGATCAGAGCAGGCAGCACCGCAATCCCCCCGCCCACTTCGGCAAGCCGCAGCACGGTCGCGAGATCGCTCGCCCGCGTTGCCGCGCGCGTCACGACTTCGCTGATCTTAGCTTGAGCATTGCTGAAGGGAAAGCCACGCCCGGCACCCTGCTTTTCTGATATAATCAGGTCAGATCCTGCCAAACCGGCTGGCGTATCGGGCAGGCGACGCTGCGCCAACCAAGCGGGAGCGGCATAAAACCCCATGCTCCCTCGCGCCAGTTCGACACCGCGATAGGCGAGATCGGGCAGCTCGCCGATGCCGATCCGCAACGCGACATCAATCCGGTGCGCGGCCAAATCAATCGACGTATCGGTGGCGATAATCTCAACGCTAATCTGCGGGTAGCGCGCACGGAACCCGACGATCAGCGGCGGGAGCAACTCCACGCTCAGATCAACCGCTGTCGTGATCCGCAAATGGCCGCGCGGGACCTCGCGATGGCCGCGCGCGGTATCGCTGGCCTCGTCAAGCAGCGCGAGCCCAGCCTGCGCCTTGGCATGAAACACCAGCCCCTCTTCGGTGGCCGTAACGGCGCGCGAGGTGCGGGCAAGCAAGCGCACGCCAAGTGCCGCTTCGAGCCGCGTGATCCGGCGGCTGATCGCGCCCTTGCTTTGGCCCAAGCGGCGAGCGGCAGCGGTGACCGAACCAAAATCCACCACCTCGCAAAACGCGCGAACATCGCCCAATGATCCGGTGAAGGTTTCAGAATCAATAACCATGTGTTGCAATATAGATCACTTTAACAAAAACGAAAACCATTCTAACGTTCCACTATGTTCGACGCAAACCGCCTGCCTACATTTTTTATTCCACATGGTGGCGGGCCATGCTTTTTCATCAAGCCCGAAGATATGCCGCCCGGGATGCCCAAAGACACTTGGGCCTCGATGGCGGCCTATTTGCGCGGCATTGATGCAATGGTTGGGCGTCGTCCCAAGGCCGTAATGGTGATCAGCGCACATTGGCTGACCCCGCGCGTGACCTTTGGCACGGCTGCACAGCATCATCTGCTGTTCGATTATTATAACTTCCCATCCTACACCTATGAGCTGACCTATCCGGCAGCGGGTGCGCCCGATGTCGCGGCGCGCGCGGCGGCGCTGCTGACGGCGGCGGGCATCGCGTCCGATGCTGACAATGCGCGCGGCATCGATCATGGCGTGTTTGTCCCGTTCAAGCTGATTTATCCGGATGCCGATGTGCCGATTGTGCCAATGTCGTTGCAGCAAAATTTGGATGCGGCACAGCATATCGCGATTGGAACGGCGCTCGCCCCACTGCGCGATGAAGGCGTGCTGATCGTCGGCTCGGGCATGAGTTCGCACAATATGCGCGCGTTGATGACGGGCACGTTGAATGCTGAGGCGCGCACCTTCGATCATTGGCTCAATGCGGTGGTCACCGCGCCAACTGATCAACGCGACGCGGCACTTGGCGCTTGGGAGCGCGCGCCCGCCGCCCGCGCGTCGCATCCGCAAGCAGAACATCTCATCCCACTGATGGTGGCGGCGGGAGCAGGACACACCGACATCGGCCGGGCCACCTATAACGACGTTGTGATGGGCAAGGCCCTCACAGGATTTACATTTGGGCAAAA
>JAYVZY010000174.1:0-2489 GCA_043782885.1 Sphingomonadales bacterium
AGCGCAGCGCTTCCTCTCTATTCACCCTGGCAACCGCGATGCGCCGTATGCTTATTATATCGTCGCCGTGAATTATTATGAGCAGATCGCCGACGTGACGCGCGATCAGCGGATTACCCAACAGGCGCTGGACGCTTTGGGTGAGGTGATGCGGCGGTATCCAGAATCGACATATGCCGCCGATGCCAAGTTGAAGGTTGATCTCGTGCGCGATCACCTTGCCGGCAAGGAAATGGAGATTGGTCGCTTCTATCAGGCGCGCGGGCAATGGCTGGCGTCCACGATCCGCTTTCGTACCGTTATCGATAAATATGACACGACATCGCACACGCCCGAAGCGCTGGAACGGCTAACCGAGTGCTATTTGGCGCTCGGCATTCCGGAAGAGGCGCGCAAGGCGACGGCGGTTTTGGGGAACAATTACCCAGGCAGTGTCTGGTATCAGCGCGCCTACCAGCTCGCAGAAAACGGGTCGCTGCCGAAAGCCATGCGTGAACCGAAGGCGGCGCGGCAGAAAAAAGCCAAGAAAGCGTAAGCCCGGCCGGTGCTGACGCGCCTGTCGATCCGCGATGTCGTGCTGATCGAGGCGCTTGACCTTGATTTTGAGGCAGGACTTGGTGTGCTCACCGGAGAGACGGGGGCGGGAAAATCGATTTTGCTGGATGCGCTGGGACTGGCGCTTGGAGATCGGGCTTCGGCTGGGCTTGTTCGACATGGGGCGGCGGAGGCGCGGGTCACGGCGAGCTTTGATGCGCCACAGACGGCGCTCGAAATGCTCAGTCAGGCCGAAATTGCACTGGAGACAGGCGAACCGCTCATCATCCGCCGTGTCGTGAAGGCCGATGGCGGCAGCCGCGCATTGGTGAACGATCAGCCGGTATCGGCGGCATTGCTGCGTGATCTCGGGGGGTTGTTGGTCGAAATTCACGGGCAGCATGATGATCGCGGGCTGATCAATCCGCGTGGGCACCGTGATTTGCTCGATGCGTTTGCGGGGGCTTCAGTAGGCGCGGTGCGGGCAGCGCATGCTGCGTGGCAAGATGCGGTAGCCGCGCTCGCAGCGGCGCACGAAACACTCGATCATGCCGCCCGCGATCAGGAGTATCTCACCCATGCGGTGGCGGAATTGCGCGCGCTGGCACCAGAGGCCGGTGAGGAGGAAGCGCTCGCCACGCGCCGCGCGACAATGCAGCGCGGGGCGAAGATCGCCGATGACCTCACCACCATCCGCGCGCTGATCGAGGATGCGGATGGCGGCCTTGCCAAGCTCCGGCTCGCCGCGCGCCATCTGGATCGGATCGCTGCGGATCATCCGTTGCTCGCCGAGGCGTTGGTGGCGGTCGATGCGGCGATCATCGAGGGCAGCATGGCGGAGGATAAACTGCGCGCGGCAGGCGAGGCCTTATCGTTCAACCCCGCGCAACTCGAAGATGATGAGGCGCGGCTGTTTGAGCTGCGGGCGGTGGCGCGCAAGCATCGGGTGCAGCCGGATGAGTTGGCGGCGCTGACGGAGGAGCTCGCCGCCAAGCTAAACGCGATCGAGATGGGCGAGGAGGGGCTGGTGGCGCTGGACGCGAAGGTGGTGTCCGCGCGCAAGGCCTATGTCGCCGCGGCGGAATCGCTCAGTGCACAACGTCATGCGGCGACGGGGCGGCTCGATAAAGCGGTGGCGGCAGAGCTGGCCCCGCTCAAGCTCGATGCCGCGCGCTTCCGCACCGTGCTCACCGCCCTGCCCGAGACGCAATGGGGCGCGGGCGGCATGGATAAGGCCGAGTTCGAGATTTCCACTAACCCCGGTGCGCCGTTCGCGCCGCTCATCAAGATTGCATCGGGTGGCGAATTGTCGCGCTTCATTCTTGCGCTCAAGGTTGCGCTCGCAGCACAGGGGAGCGCGGCGACGATGGTGTTTGATGAGATTGATCGCGGCGTCGGTGGCGCGGTGGCTTCGGCTATCGGGGAACGGCTGGCGCGGTTATCCGAGGGTAGCCAAGTCCTCGTCGTCACCCACAGCCCGCAAGTCGCGGCGCGCGGCGGCCAGCATTATCTGATCGCGAAGGCGTCAGAAGGAACCGTCACGCGCACCAGCGTCCGCGCGTTGAGCGCGGATGAACGCCGCGAAGAAATCGCGCGGATGCTCTCGGGCGCGGAAGTGACCGATGAGGCACGGGCGCAGGCGGGGAGGTTGTTGGTGTGATTTTGAGAGAATTGAGCAATGAAGAATTCCAATCATGCTTTCATGCACCTATGCGCGATGTAACCCAATTAGCCGAACCGGTTGTTAACATTTGGCCATACGTAGAAGCACTGATTAAAAATGGATCGACCGACGAACATCTCGCGGACGTTGCGCATGTTTACCGAGATTCCGGTAATCGCTACGATCAGGTGCTAATTGACACGCCTCAAAAAAATGTATTCCTTGTAATAGTTATTGATTTATCTCGTAAGGTAATTTTTGGTCATTGCGTCCTCAATTTGAATACGGAATA
>JAYVZY010000175.1:0-4951 GCA_043782885.1 Sphingomonadales bacterium
GCCCAGATCAACTGCGCATAATCCATCGCCACGACGAGCGAGACCGCACCAAGCCGCAGCGACGCTGAACCCGCCATTTGCGCCAATCCGCCGACGATACCGATGACAATGATGATGCCCCACGTGCCCGCATCATGAGGCGCGAACACGAACGGCATAGCGGGCAACAGCGCAATCGTTCCGAACAGCGAGAAGTAGAACGTGGTGGTCGTGGCCGCTTCGGTGCGGCCCAATTGCCGGAGCTGGAGCGAGATGACCGAAATCATCAGGGCGCTCATCAATGCCACAAGCGCGCCGAGCAGCGGGATCGAGCCACTCCCCGGCCGTGTAACGAGCAGAACGCCGACGAAGCCGACCAGCACGGCGCTCCAACGGTGGATTCGCACCTGCTCGCGCAAGAAAACGACTGCAAGAATGGTTGCGAAAATCGGCACGGTGAAGCTGATCGTTGTTGCCTCAGCCAGCGGTAGCATCCGATAGGAGCCAAACGTGAAGCACATCCCAAAAAGGCCAACGCCAGCGCGCGTGACATGCCTGCCAATATGTTGGGTACGCAGTGCACCAACGCCCCGGCGCGCAGCCACCCAACACAACACGAGCGGGCACGCGATCAGGTTTCGGTAAAACATAGCTTCAATCAGGCCGACACCATGTTCTCCAGAGAGTTTGATTGCTGCAAACATGATGCCGAACAAAAAGCCGGCAACGAGACGCATGCCGATGGCCGCCATCGGGCGATCCATATGCACAACGTCACCCACCGCGTCACTCACACCCGCGTGATCCGGAACACATATGCCGGCGGAATGTTCTTGGGGCACGCGCCCGCATTTATGGCCACCAAATTATGAGCGCCGAGAACAACCTTGGAGATCGGGCAGCGCGGCGAATAGCTGAATTGAAACATTTCACCGTCGGCGGCGAGCAGCCGGAAGGCTTGTGCCACGATCGCCTCACGCACTGGCTTGGGAATGGAGAGCAGTGGCAACCCGCTGACCACAAACGCATAGCTCCCCGCCGCGCCCGCAACCGCATCGTCGAGCTCTGAGGCACTGGCTTCGATGATCGCGACACCGGGGAAGCGCGTGCGCAGGCCGTGCGCAAAATCGGGGTTTATTTCGATAACCTCAAGCAGATCAGGCGGCACGCCTATGTCGAGCAAAGCTTGGGTGAATGATCCCGTGCCGCCGCCAAACTCGACCACGCGCCCTTTTTCTGGGGCAACGCCGCGCACGATAAGCGCGGCAAGCTCTTTGCCACTGGGCATGATCGCCCCTGTTTGCAGCGGGTTCTTCAGCCACTGGCCGACGAATTTCAAATTCTGGCTGGTTTGGCTCAACTGATCAGGCCGTCAACGGCGGTAAAGCCCTCCGCCCGATCTTTCGCGAGCAGCAACGGGGCGTCAAGATCCACCCATCTCGCCTTTTGCGCCAGTGCAAATGCGGGCGTAATCCCGAGCGAGCTGCCGAGCATGCAGCCGACCATGATGTCAAACCCGCGCATCCGCGCTTTGTCTGCGAGCCGCATCGCCTCGGTGAGGCCACCCGCCTTGTCGAGCTTGACGTTAATGGCCTGAAAGCGCCCCTCGCAGCGATCGAGGTCTTCGTGTGTCAGGCAACTTTCGTCGGCACACAGCGGGATGGGGGATGTGACGCCGATCAAATCTTCTTCATTACCAGCCGCCACTGGCTGCTCGATCAACTCGACGCCGAACGGCACAAGGGCTGCCGCCTCCGCTTCAATATCGCGTTCGTCCCAAGCCTCGTTGAGGTCAACGATCAGGCGAGCATTTGGCGCAGCTGCCCGGACAGCCGCGACGCGCTCAACATCATTGTCGCCATCGAGTTTCAACTTCAGCAACTGGAAACCATCGGCAACAGCCTTGGTCGCCGCCTGAGCCATGTCGGCGGCGGGAGCGAGCGAAATGGTGATCGCGGTCACGAGCGGCTTCGGCTCGGGCAATTTCGCGAGTTGCCATAACGGCACGCCCGCTTGCTTGGCCTCCAAATCCCACAGCGCGCAATCGAGCGCGTTGCGGGCGGCGCCTTCCATCATCGTATCGAGCAGGCTTTCCCGGGTGAGCGGCACGCGCGATTTGCTGCGCATGTTGATCGCGTCGATGCACAGCTCTGCGTCTTCGCCTTCATAATAAATCGGTGTCGCTTCAGCGCGGCCGGTGTGCGTGCCGTCCGATACTTCGCAGACAATCACCTCAACCTCGGTCTTGTCGCCGCGCGATATGGTGAAATGGCCGGCCACTTTGAGGGTTTCGGCCCAGGCTTTAACTTGGGGGGCGGTAGCGGTGAGATTGGTCATGCAGCAACTCAGTTATGTGTGGAAATCCATTCCTCCACCACAGGCGCGATGGAGTCCCGCCACTTCGAGCCGTTGAAAATGCCATAATGACCGACCTTGGGTGCTAGGAAGTAGCGCTTATGATCGTCTCCAAGATTGGTTGCAATATCCAAGGCCGCCTTTGTTTGGCCAACGCCGGAAATGTCATCATTTTCGCCCTCAATCGCGAGAATCGCGGTCTTGGTGATCGCTGCCGGATCAACGCGAACGCCCCGATGCACATATTCGCCCTTGGGGAGGGCATGATCCTGAAACACGACCTTGACTGTTTGCAGATAGAATTCCGCCGTCATGTCGCACACCGAGCGATATTCATCGTAAAATGCCTTGGTCGCGTCCGCCTGCAAATCTTCCCCTGCCACCAGATGCTTATACATCTCATAGTGGCTCATCAGGTGATTGCCCAGGTTCATCGTCATAAAGCCTGCGAGCTGCATGAAGCCCGGATAAACTTTACGCCCCGCGCCCGGATAGGAATAGGGCACGGTGGTGACGACGTTGTTCTGGAACCAGGCCAAGGGCCGCTCGGTCGCGAGCGTGTTGACAGCAGTTGGCGCAGCGCGCGTGTCAATCGGCCCGCCCATCATTGTGAGCGTT
This sequence comes from Sphingomonadales bacterium, assembly GCA_043782885.1. GTDB lineage: Bacteria > Pseudomonadota > Alphaproteobacteria > Sphingomonadales > Sphingomonadaceae > JAGWQR01. The sequence goes on from JAYVZY010000175.1 coordinate 2,953, forward strand.
TTGGGCGTTGCGGGGTGATTGGCACCATTCATTAGCGCGATGGCGGCATACACGGGCACCGAGGGCTGGCAGACTGCAAGCACATGCGCGCCTGCTCCTATTTGCTCCAGAAAGGCGATGACATAATCGACATAATCGTCCAAATCGAACCGACCGTCGCTAAGCGGAACCTGCCGCGCGTCGCGCCAATCGGTGGTATATACATCATGCTTGGGCAGCATCCGCTCAACAGTGCCGCGCAGCAGTGTCGCATAATGGCCGGACATCGGCGCGACGATCAGCAGCTTGGGCGCATCTTCAACGCCCGCTTTCACAAAGCGTTTGAGCTGACCAAAGGGCTTGCGCAGTACAATCTCCTCATGAACCGCAACGGTCTCGCCGTTAATGACTGTGTCGGTAAAGCCGAATCGCGGTTTCCCGCGCGGGGCCGATGCATGCGCGAAGACTTCTAACGCCGAACTCAAGGCCTCACCGCCACCAAAATAGGCAAATGGATTGCTCGGGTTGCTCAGCATCTCCGCCCCGATGTTAGCAAAGGCGCTGACGCCCGCCAGCCAATTTCGTTGCATTTCGTACGCGTCGTATAACATATGTAACCCCATTACGTGCGCCTTTGGCACTCTGGGGCAGGAGTAAGCCATACTCCAGCTCATGTTGCAATGCACAAAGTGCTTAAGAGCGATAAGACGATCATTGAGCCGCCGCCCGAGCACTGCTAAAGACGGCAAATGACTGAAAATATTGCCGCGCTCGCTCCCGCCGAAACAAAAGCAGCACCCCGTAAAATCGGGAGCCTGTTGATGATCTGGGGGTTCGCGCTGCGCTACCCGTATCGGATCGCAGCGGCGTTGGGTGCCCTCGTTATCGCCGCCGCCGCGCAGCTCTCGATTTCATGGGCATTCAAGCACGCGATCGACAATATCGGCAAGGCGGGTGGCGATGTTGATCATTGGTTCCGTATCCTGCTTTTGATCGCCGTGACGATGGCGCTTGGGGCGGCTTTGCGCTTTTATTATGTGTCATGGCTTGGTGAGCGGGTGGTGGCTGATGTGCGGATTGCGGTGCAGAGCAACCTTCTCCGGCTTTCGCCAAGCTATTTTGAGGAAAACCGACCAGCCGAAATCACCTCGCGCGTCACCGCCGACACCACGGTGATCGAGCAGGTTGTAGGCACCACCGTTTCCGTCGCGTTGCGCAACATGATTGTCGGGATCGGCGGCGCGTTTTTCCTCTTCTTTCTGGCGCCGAAATTGGCGAGCTTGCTGCTGCTGGCGATTCCGATGGTCATTTTGCCGGTTGTTTTCATTGGGCGGCAACTGCGCAACATCTCGCGCGCCAGTCAGGATCGGATTGCCGACATCGGTACCGTGATTAACGAGGTGCTGGCGGCAATGAAGATTGTGCAGGCCTTTGGGCAAGAGAAACGCGAGGCCGCACGGTTTGAGAGCACCGTTGAATCCAGCTTCGCCACGGCCCAACGCCGCATTCGGCTGCGCGCAGTGATGACCGCGATCATCATTACGCTCATCTTCGGTTCGGTCGCGCTCGTGCTCTGGAAAGGCGCATCGGATGTTCAGGCCGGTCTGATGACAGGCGGAACGCTTGCCGCCTTCGTGCTCACGGGCGGCTTTGTGGCGGGCTCATTTGGCGCGCTCACGGAAGTTTATGGTGATTTGGTGCGCGGCGCGGGTGCGGCATCACGATTGGGTGAGTTGCTGGCGGAACAACCGCGCATCGCGGCCCCCACGCATCCGATTGCGCTGCCCGAGCCGGCACAAGGCCGCGTGACCTTCGATCACATCACCTTCAATTACCCCACCCGCCCCGATACAAGCGCACTGCGCGATTTCTCATTGGACATCGCCACTGGCGAAACCATTGCGGTGGTCGGCCCCTCTGGCGCAGGTAAAACAACATTGTTCCAGCTCATCCAACGCTTTTATGATCCGTCGTCGGGCGAGGTGCGCGTTGATGGCATCGCGCTCCCCGCCGCCGACCC
>JAYVZY010000176.1:0-2432 GCA_043782885.1 Sphingomonadales bacterium
CACGTCGTCGCTGACGGAAGGTCCGCCGCCCTTCAAGCGCTCCGGGCTGGCAAATTCGCGCGTGAGCGGCCCTGATCCCGTCGGGCCGCGACCGCCTTGATCAATCAGCCCTGCAATGCCGAAATCAAGCAGCCGCACCCGCCCATCACGATCTACCAATATGTTCGATGGCTTGAGATCGGCGTGCGCCACCATTTGCCCGTGCGCAGATTGCACCGCATCGACCGCTTTGATGAACAGACCGATCCGCTCCGCATCGGATTTGCCTTGGCAGGCCACATCGATGTGCTGGCCCTCAACATACTCAATCACCAACCACGGCAATCCATCCTCAGTCACACCGCCATCGATTAGTCGTGCAATATTGGGGTGATTGAGTCGCGCGAGGAAGCGCCGCTCGTCGTCAAATGCCGCTCCCGCACGCGCCAAAGCATGGCGCTGAATCAGCTTGATCGCCACCTTTTGCTCGTAGAGCCCATCATCGCGTTGCCCCGCCCACACATCGCCCATGCCGCCGCGCCCGATGCGCTCTGCGAGCCTGAACGCACCGACCCGGGCAGGCGGGGGGAGCGCCCCTTCGCAGTCTGCGCTCCCCGGAATAAGGGTGGGGAGCGCTCCCGCTGCGCGCGTGACACTGGCCTCCAGCGCGCTCAACCGCTTCAAAACCGCCTGAGACTCATTCTTGAGCAGGCGATTGCGCAATTTCGTGTTGTGCGGCTGATCCGCCAGATGCTCGAACAGCGCGAGCGAGCGCCGCTCGACGTCTGACGGATTAGGGGGCGGCATAGGAGTATGTTTCGGGAGCACCGTGCAGGTAATCGAGCAACCATGCGCGCGCGGCCTGCCAGCGCCGCTTGATCGTGCGTTGCGGGATCCCTGTTGCCAATGCCGCCTCCGCCACCGTCAATCCTAGCATGAAGCGGAGCTCGATGATTTGCGCATGATCGGGAGAGGCGGCGTCCAACGCGACCAGCGCCCGGTCAAGATCATGAATATCGATCAGTGCCGCCGTCTCATCCTCTGGCCATTGCGTAACAAAAGTTGGCGTATGGCGCTTTGCAGAGGCGCCTTTGCGCGCTTCATCGATGAGGACGCGGCGCATCGTTCGCGCGGCAAGAGCCAGCATATGCGCCTTTCCTTGTATCTCGATCCGATCCATGCCCATCAGCCGGATCGCCGCCTCGTTGGCGAGTTCAGTGGCTTGCAGCACGTGCCCCATGCCATCTGCTGCAATGACCCGGCGCGCAATGCGCCGGACATCATCATAGCACGCGGCAAGGAGCGCGGCCGGTATCCCAGCTGCGCCCTGATCCCCGTTCCGGGACTCGTGTTCCCCCGCCGACATGCGCGCGGAGTGTGTCGGGAATCCGGCGAAGGATCAAGGTAAAAGCGTGGTTAATGATTAATGCGTAAACGGTGGAAAAATGGGGCCAAATTTGGAGTAGAATTTAAAAGCCCCGGAATTTCTGAGATCGCCGTTTCGAGCAGGCCACTCGCATCTCATCGCTGAATTACACCAATTGCGCCTCAGCTTAAAAACGGCAAAATTCTCTGTAATACCTTATCTTTCAGCACGACAAAGTGCCCGATGGCGGCCAAGGCATGAACCGCTGCGAGCACGAGAATAAGATTGGCGCCCAGTCGATGCCACCCGACGATGTTGTTGGCGAGCTCATGGCGCGGCGCCTTTGCATAGCTGCCAAACTGCGGGATGTGCCCAAGACCGAAGAGATCATCACCGCGTACCCAGGCATTGAAAATACCGAGTGCGAGTGTCGCGACGATGATGACATAGAGCATGTAATGGAGTATTTTCGCCACCTGGGTGGCGATAGTGTTGCCCTCGTCAAATCGCGCGCCGTCCGTCAAACGCCATAACATCCGATACAAAACGAGTGCCAGCAAACCCACGCCCGTCACAATATGAACGGAGCGCGCATCTACGCGCAACGGTCCTTTGGGAAACCAATCAATCATGTGCGCGCCGCCCCACATGGCGACAATTAGGGCCGCAGTTACCCAGTGCAACAGGATTGTGCGGGTATCGTATCGAGCCGTGTCCTCATTCATGACGAGCTTATCCTGTTTTTGGAGCAAAATTTGAAGCGACGGATGGATCAGGTTTGTGGCGATACCGTCCAGAGTAAAGCGGCGCGGAACAGCGCTATCCCTTCCGGCCGCATTTGCTCAAATGTATCCTGCCACAGAAAAAAGCTCAGGCGGCGCGCGGGGGCGAGGAACTAACCATTCATAGTAGCCCCCTTTTCATAGGCGAAGATCGACGCCTTGGTCGGTTCGCCGCGCAACGTTGCAATGGTAATTGCCCCCAGACAAGGCTTGCCCCAGTTCATCTTAAAATGTTCATCCTGAAGCACATTCTGGATACCCGCGCTCAAGCCGGCCGCGAGCGGATGCGGCGCATTGACCAGCCA
>JAYVZY010000177.1:0-10660 GCA_043782885.1 Sphingomonadales bacterium
CCGCTGTATGCCTGCCGCGACCGCGCGCCGCACCGCCTCCACTACGCCGCCCGCCACCGCCACGTGATTGTCCTTGATCATCGCCGCATCATCGAGCCGCATACGGTGATTGGTCGCGCCACCCATCCGCGTGGCGTATTTTTCTAGCACACGCAGGCCGGGGATGGTTTTGCGGGTGTCGAGCAGTGTGCAGCCGGTGCCTGTAATCGCCGCTACATAGCGCGCGGTGAGCGTGGCGATGCCGGACAGGTGCTGAACTGTGTTGAGGGCTGACCGTTCTGCCGTTAGCAGCGCGCGGGCATTGCCGTCGATGGTCATGAGCGCGGTTCCGGCGGAAACGTGCGCGCCATCGTTGGCGTAGGTGGCGATCTCGGCGGACGCATCGAGCGCGCGAAAGAAGGCCTCTGCCAGCGGCAGCCCCGCCAGCACCATATCCTCGCGCGCGGCCATCGTGGCCGTGAAGCGGGCATCAGCGGGAATGGTCGCGGCGGAGGTTATGTCGCCGCCCTCCCCCATGTCTTCAGCCAGGGTCTGGGCTATAAACGCGGCAGTGTTAAAGTTGGGCAGAGCGAAAGGTGTCATAGAGCGCCGCTATCATAAATTTTCGTCATTCGAAACTTGATTTGGGAAGACGAATAAGGGGTTGCGCTAGCCTTAACTATTAAATATGTTCCGCCTTCGTTCCTTTTGGAGTCTCTCATGGCCAAGCCTCAAAAGCGTTACATCTGTCAGACGTGTGGGTCGGTCGCGACGAAATGGGCGGGGCAATGCGTTGATTGCCTTGAGTGGAACAACATGGCCGAGGACGTTTCTGCCGTCGTCACGCCGTTCACTGCCAAGCATAGTCTGCAATCGGGCGGGCGGGCACTATCGTTGGTTGGGCTAGATGAAAAAATTGCCCTGCCGCCGCGCATGGCGAGCGGGATTGCGGAGCTTGATCGCGCACTCGGTGGCGGGTTCGTTGCCGGCTCAGCCACGCTGATTGGGGGCGATCCGGGGATTGGAAAATCAACGTTGCTGCTGCAGGCTGCGGCAAAGCTCGCGCTGGCCGGGCGCTCTGTGGTGTATGTTTCTGGCGAGGAGGCGACCGATCAGGTGCGGTTGCGCGCACAACGGCTCGGGCTTGGCGGGGCACCGGTGCGGTTGGCTGCGGCGACGTCGGTGCGCGATATCCTGACGACCTTAGGGGGAGCCAAAGCTGATTTTCTGGTGATCGACTCGATTCAGACGATGCACTCTGATCTGATCGAGGGCGCGCCGGGAACCGTTTCGCAGGTTCGTGCTTCCGCGCAAGAACTGATTCGTTTTGCAAAAACAACGGGCTGCGCGGTCGTGCTAGTCGGCCATGTGACGAAGGATGGCAGCATCGCCGGGCCGCGCGTGTTGGAGCATATGGTGGATACCGTGCTGAGTTTTGAGGGTGAGCGCAGTCACCAATACCGCATCCTGCGCGCGATCAAGAACCGCTTCGGCGGCACCGATGAGATTGGCGTGTTCGCGATGGAAGAAGGCGGGCTTGGCGAGGTCGTCAATCCTTCGTCGCTGTTCCTCACCACGCGCGGCGAGGCGGTGACGGGGACATGTGTGTTCCCGGCACTTGAGGGCACGCGACCCGTGCTGGTGGAAGTGCAGGCGCTCACCGTGCGGCTGGCGAGCGGCGCAACGCCCCGTCGCGCGGTTGTCGGCTGGGATAGCGGGCGGCTGGCGATGATATTGGCGGTGCTGGAGGCGCGCTGTGGCTTGTCGCTGTCCTCGGCAGAGGTGTATCTGAACATTGCCGGCGGCTATCGGCTGAGCGATCCGGCGGCGGATTTGGCGGTGGCGGCAGCGCTTGTTTCGGCCTGGAGCGAGCGCCCTATTCCGCCAGAGCTGATCGCATTTGGCGAGGTGGCGCTCTCGGGCGAGGTGCGCCCCGTTTCGCATAGTGGCTTGCGGATGAAAGAGGCCGCGAAGCTCGGCTTTGAACGCGCGCTTGGTCCGCCTGCCACGCGCGGAGACAAGGGGGCGCTCGTGGTGAATGAATTCCGCACGCTCGGCGCGCTTGTCGATTATCTGTTGGGGCGCTAACTGCGGTTTATGACGGCGCTCGACATCATCACACTTCTGCTTGTGGGCATTGCAAGTGCGCTGGGCTTTATGCGGGGCTTCGTGAGCGAAGCGCTCTCTTTGGTCGCTTGGGTGGTGGCGTTTACGGCGGTGCGCATATTTCAGCCTTTTGTGAGCGTAGGTCTCACGGATTATGTCGGCACGGAGGCAGGCGCTGCCGTGTTGGGCTTTGCGCTCGTTTTCGGCGTGACGTTCATCGCCGGGCGTATGCTCGCCAAATCACTCGGCGGTGCAACGCGCAAATCGCTGCTCGGCCCGGTGGATCGGCTGCTTGGGCTCGGCTTCGGGGCGTTGAAAGGGCTGCTCGGAGCGATCATCCTTTTTCTCATCGTGGCGCTTGCGGTGGATACATACGATGGAGCGGCATCCGACAGACCAGCGTGGATGACCCAATCTGTGAGCTATCCATTGTTGAATACAAGTGCAGGTGCGCTTGTCGATATGGTGAAAGCCCGCCAAAAGCCGCATCGGGACAAGCTTAAGGTTATGGACGAGGCATGAGCGGCGCACTGTACACGACTGAGATTTTAAGGCTCGCGACCAGCATCCCGCATTTGGGCGTGCTCGATGCCCCTGATGCCCGGGTCGAGCGGCGCGCGCCCGTATGCGGCAGTCGGGTCTCGGTTGATATGATCGTGGATGAGGACGGTCGGGTCTCAGCTTTCGCACAAACAGTGAATGCTTGTGCGTTGGGTCAGGCATCGGCGGCACTGCTCGGCGGCGTGGTCATCGGCCGGAACGCCCGAGAATTGGCGACGCTTCGTGATGGATTGGCGGCGCTGTTGCGCGGTGAGGCAAATAGCGTGCCGCAGCTCCCAGCGCTCACTTTGTTTACCGCCGCCCAAGGCCATAGCGCGCGTCACGCCTCGATTCTCCTGTCGTTTTCTGCGGCAGCAGAAGCAGCGCTGATTGCCCAACAGCGCCATCAACATGCAGCCTGAACGATCAATTGTGACGTGCGATTGGCTCGTCGTTGCCGCGGCACTCTCCGCCATCACCGCAATTCTGGCGGGTGCGTTTGCCGCTCATGCGATGACGGGCAAGCCCGTGGAATGGCTCCACACGGGTATGCAATACCAGCTCGCGCATTCTACCGTAACGATGGGGCTTTCGCGCAACCCGATGTGGAGACGGTGCGCGTGGATTATGATCGCGGGGGCAGCCGTCTTTTCGGGAAGTCTGTATGTGATGGCGTTGGGTGCGCCGCTCTGGTTTGGTGCGATCACGCCGGTCGGCGGCGTGTTGATGGTCTGTGGCTGGCTATGCCTCGCCGTCAAGGAAGTCAGCCACCGCGCTTAAAGCAATCGATTTATCGATGAAGCTCTGCCCGATTCCGCGTGCGAGAATGAACGGGAGGGTGCCCGCGCTCATCTTCTTATCATGTAACATATGCGCGACAAGCGCTTCCCCGCTCGCGGCCACGCCAGCGCTCGCGAGACTGTGCGGCAACCCAACCTCGGCCAAATGCGCGACCACCCGCGATGCCTCTTGCCCGGCGCACAGGCCTTGCGCAGCGGAAAAGCGATACGCCAGAGCCATTCCTGCGGCCACGGCCTCACCATGCAGCAGCTTGTCTGAGAAACCCGTTTCCGCCTCAAGAGCGTGACCAAAGGTGTGGCCGAGATTGAGCAGCGCGCGCATGTCCGCCGTCTCGCGTTCATCAGCTGCGACAATTGCCGCTTTCGTAGTGACACTGTGCCGGATGGCATAAATGCGTGCCGCTGCATCTCCCGCGAAAAGTGCCGCAGCATTCGCTTCGCACCATTCAAAAAAATCGAAGTCGTTGATCAAGCCGTATTTCACAACTTCTGCGTAGCCCGCGCGCAGATCGCGCGCTGGCAGGGTGTTGAGCACATCAGGGTCAATCAGCACGAGAGAAGGCTGGTGAAATGCCCCCACGAGATTTTTGCCGGACGGCGTGTTGATTGCCGTTTTGCCACCGACTGACGAATCTACTTGGGCGAGTAATGTCGTTGGTATTTGAATGAAGTTGCAGCCGCGTTTGATAATTGCGGCGGCAAAACCGACCAAATCACCAATAACCCCGCCACCAAGCGCGATAATGTGATCGGAACGCTCGATCCCTAGGGTCAGTAACGCGTCAACCAAAAATGCCAATTGTGCCCAGCTCTTGGTCGCCTCACCCGCAGGCAGGATGATGGGGTGAATATCGCCCAGCGCGCGCTGCAGCGTCTCCAAATGCGCCACGGCAACGTTCTGATCGGTAACAACAATCGCTGGCTTTTTGGTCGTAAAGGGGAGTATCCATTCACCTGCGCGCGGCAAAGCGCCTTGGCCGATCACCACATTATAACTGCGCGACGCCAGCGATACGGGGACGTTATGAAACATTGCTTAGCGCCTCCAGAATACGATCAACGACAATATCCTGGCTGGTCGGCTGGCTTCTGACGTGAATGATTGCCTGCGCATAAATCGGGTTTCGAATATTGGCCAGATTTTTTAATACATCAACGACGTTGCCGCCTTTGAGGAGTGGTCGGTTATCGCGACGCCCGACGCGTTCTGCCAAAACATGAATATCGGCGTCGATCCAAACCGTTGTAGCTTTCGTCAGTATCTTTTCCCGCGTACAATCGTGCATGAAGGCGCCACCTCCGGTCGCGATTATTTTTATGTCGCCATCCAAGAGCCTTGCAATAACCCGGCTTTCTCCATTTCGAAAATAAGCTTCTCCGTAGCGCTCAAAAATCTCGCTGATGCTCATGCCTGCAGCCACTTCAATTTCATGATCCGCATCTACGAATGGCAATCCGAGCCGTGCGCTCAGCCGCCGGCCAATCGTCGTCTTACCAACACCCATCAACCCCACGAGCACTATGGGCTTCGACAATTGGCAAGGCTTGGCATTTGGCACGGGCATCATCTAAAGGGCTATACACAGCGTTACGCTTTCGGGCAAAAGGCGCGTGAGCATCGGGAATGGATAGATGGTAATGTTGAGACTTGGCTGGGTTGTGATTGGCGTCATCGTGGTCGGTGCTGCGATATTGCTGTCATTTTTGGCACACGAGCGTCCCACACAGCATATTGAGAAGCAGATCAGTAATGTTACCATCACGGGGTAAAATTGCGCTTGGTGCGCTCGCAATGACAAGCGCATTGGTGCTTGCGATTCCGGTTTTTGGCGAAAAGAAGCCGCAGTCTTTGCTGCCGCCCGGCTTTGGTCAGACGGCGCCTAGCCCGGGTGAGAGTGGGCAAAAGCCTGATGCGCCGGATCGGAAGTCACCAGATTTGAGTGATGACCTGAAGCTCAACACGCCCGATCAAAAGGCGAATGCTGCGACAACGCATGCGGCGACCGAATCCCCCGGACAGGGCGTCGACGAGCTTGGTAATGCCGTTGCAGCCGTTGATGAAAGCACAGCTGAGCCCGCGCCCGTTTATGACTTGCCGCCAGAAGCGCGGCATTCATTGGCGCAAATCGGCATATTGCCACCAACTGCACAAGGGTTGGGCCGGACCGCTTTTGGCGCAGTGGACGGTAAAATTCTCGAACAAGTCATGCGCCAAACGACGGCCCCAATAGCGTCCCGCTGGGTCTCTATCGTATTGCGACGAGCGCTGCTGAGCGACATCGCAACACCTGCCCACGTTAATGGCGCGGATTGGGTAGCGGAACGCGCGTGGTTGCTGCTCCGCATGGGCGAGGCGGATTCCTCGCGGCTGCTTATTCAACGCGTAGACAGCGATAATTATACGCCGAAACTCTATACTGTGGCCATGCAAAGTGCGTTGGCGAATGCCGACCTTGCGGGCATCTGCCCACTTGTTCCCGCCGCCCGCAAGGTGAGTGAAGAGCCGGCGTGGCAGTTCGGTCGCGCCATTTGTGCGAGTCTTTCGGGCGAGGCAGGAAGCGCGTCCTCATATTTGCGTGAAGCTGAGTCGGATACTGAAATTCGCGGTATTGATTCGCGGCTTGCGGAACGCATTATCGGTGCGGGAAAAGACACGCGACATGCCGTTATCGTGGAGTGGGGCGATGTGCTTCGCCTCAATGCTTGGCGTTTTGGCATGGCGACGGCGGTTGGGCTGCCTATTCCCGGCACTCTGTATGACACCGTAAAGCCCAACGTTCGTGCATGGGCGGCGCGGGCGCCAATGCTGAAATTGTCTGATCGTGCAGACGCCGCGGATTGGGCTGCGGTGCTTGGCGTTTATTCCAGCGATGCGCTTGTTGGTTTTTATAGCGCGTTGGCCGATCAGAACGAGGCGACGCGGAATGATAATAGTGTTCAGACGCTGCTTCGCACGGCTTATGTTGGCGATTCGTCTGCGGCGCGCGCCGCGGCAATGCAGGCGCTCTGGACACAGCCAAACAGCGATCAATTCCACCAATATGCGCGCTTGATCCTCACGGCGCGTGCTGCAGCCAGGATGCCGATTGATCCAGCGATGGCGAAGTATTGCGATGCTTTTACCGCGTCGATGTTGACGGCAGGGCTAGATGTTCAAGCGCAACGCTGGGGCAAAATCGCCAGCGATGGCAATGATGATGCCTCCCGGCGGGCGTGGGGGCTGTTGGCGGTCGGATCACCTGCACAAGCCGTCGACATCTCAGAGCAGCGCATCAACGCGTATCGGAGTACCGGCGCTCTGCGGGCGCGGTTTCTGGTGGCGGCACTGGCAGGTTTGGGGCGCGTTAAACCGGCAGAGCTCGGCCGAGTGACCAGTGATTTCAACGTCGCCATCGGCGCTAAATCGCCCTGGTCACACGCCATTGATGCGGCCGCGCTAAGGCGTGAGCCTGGCACCGTCGCGCTGCTGGCGGCGGCCGGTATGCCGAGCTTGAGTTGGGGTAACGTCTCGCCTGAAACACTGTTTCATGTGGTGAGCGCGCTCAAACGGGTTGGCTTAGAGCCCGAAGCAAGGATGGTTGCGGCGGAGGCGCTGACGCGCGTGTGACAAACGACGCTGCATTGATTGAGCGTTTCCTTGAAATGATGGCCGCCGAATCGGGTGCTGCAAAAAATACGCTCTCGGCTTATCGGTCAGATCTACTGGCCGCTTCAGCGTTTTTGGAGAATAGGCTGGCAGATGCCTCTCCGGTCGCGCTGACCACATTAGCAGAAGGGTGGCACGATCTGGCGCGCGCGAGTGTTGCCCGAAAAGCTGCATCTTTGCGACGATTTTATGCGTTCTTGACCGATGAGCATGTTCGTCTGGATGACCCGAGTCACGCCTTACCCAAGTTAACGGCCAAGCGCGGCCTCCCAAAAATTCTCAGCCATGCGGACATCGCTAAATTATTTGCGGTCATTACCCAACGGCTAGCCTTGGTGCCGCCGCAACCTTCAGCCTTTCGTTTGGCGGCGCTGATGGAGCTGCTTTACGGCTCCGGGTTGCGTGCAACGGAAGTAGTGTCGCTAGATCTGCGCACCATCGGCCCTGATCGGCCCTTTGCGATCCTGAAGGGAAAGGGCGACAAGGAGCGGATGGTGCCAATATCAGATCCTGCACGCGCGGCGGTGATGGCGTGGTTGCCGCATCGCCGATCAGACAGTCAATGGCTTTTTCCGTCAGGAAAGAGCCACTTAAGCCGGATCAGACTTTATCAAGAAATCAAGACTCTGGCTGCGGCTGCTGGGTTGAATCCCGATAATGTGAGCCCGCATGTACTCCGCCATGCCTTTGCGACTCATCTGCTTGAAGGCGGCGCAGACTTGCGCGCTGTGCAAACCATGCTCGGCCATGCCGACATCGCCACCACCGAGATATATACGCACGTTGATAGCAAACGACTGGTCGAACTCGTCAACACACGTCATCCGCTCGTTGACGTGGCGGCGCGGCGCTCCTAACCCGATCAGTTATGACGATCTTTCTCGATTTTGAAAAGCCAATTGCCGAGCTCGAAGCGCGAATCACCGATTTGAGAGAGAGCGCGGACACCGGCATTCCTGATATTTCTGCTGAAATAAGCAAGCTGGAGGTGAAAGCGCAGAAATTGCTCGCTGACACATACGGCAAGCTGACGCCGTGGCAAAAGACTCAGGTTGCGCGGCATCCCGAGCGACCGCACTTCAAAGATTACGTGGCCCGCTTGATCGACGACTTTATTCCGCTCGCGGGTGATCGGGCTTTTGGAGATGATCAGGCGATTCTTGGCGGGCTCGGCAAGCTGAACGGTCGCCGCGTGATGGTGATTGGGCACGAAAAAGGCGATGACACGTCGAGTCGGCTGAAACACAATTTTGGCATGGGCAAACCGGAAGGGTATCGCAAGGCAATCCGGCTCGTAGAATTAGCGGACAGATTCAATGTGCCCGTGGTGACGTTGGTTGATACGTCCGGCGCTTTTCCCGGCATTCAGGCAGAAGAGCGCGGTCAAGCGGAGGCAATTGCGCGCTCCACCGAAGCCTGCCTCAACCTTGGCGTGCCAATGGTGTCCGCGATTGTCGGTGAGGGAGGTTCGGGAGGCGCGATCGCCCTCGCCGCAGGCAACGTTGTGCTTATGTTTGAACATGCGGTGTATGCGGTGATTTCGCCAGAAGGGTGCGCGTCTATTTTATGGCGGACGGCCGATAAAGCCGCTGACGCCGCAGAGGCGATGAAGGTGACCGCCGCAGACTTGTTGCGCCTCGGCGTTATCGATGAAATTGTGCCGGAACCGACGGGGGGAGCGCATCGGAATGTAGAGGCTGCGATCGATGCCCTTGGATTGGCGGTTGGCAATGCACTGGATCGGCTTTCGAAACAGGACCGCGCACATTTGAAAGCCGAACGTCGGCGTAAGTTTCTCGCGATGGTTGGAGCGTGATCCTTAGAGATACAGTATTCAATTAAATACGGCAAAAAAAAGGGTGACAAGATAATCTTGCCACCCGCAATTTAGTTTCAAATATAACAGCTTTATTGAAGCTGAATATATTAACCCATCTTCGACGATGCGTTGTTGAAAGTCTGAGAAATCTTGCTGCCGAGCGAGCTCATAGCTGCAACTGCAGCAACAGCGATAAGAGCAGCGATCAGGCCGTATTCAATAGCCGTCGCACCCTTGTTGTTCTTTACGAATTTACGAATGAAAGTCATGATGGTCTCCTTAGTTAACCCATTTACCCGGTTGACGATCAAGATTTGGTCGTCAACAATTTCGTTATATGTTCGACAAGTTACCAAATACTTAATATGTTCAAAAATTAGTGAGCGAGCGTGGTTGTCGCAATATACGACCACTTTGCGTTCAGCGCGCCGCCGAATGCGGTGAACGCACCGACGCACGCGACGGCAATGAGCGCCAGGATCAAACCATATTCGATTGCTGTTGCGCCTCGGGTGTCGTGCATCAAAGCACGTATAATCCTAGCCATGTGTCGTTCCCAGTCTTAGTATTCCCAGATATTGCATATCCAAATATGCGTTAAGAAAGAGTTAAAATGGCAAATGCGCCTGTATTAATTGTTGTGGCGGCGGCGCTTGTGGATGGGGATGGGCGCGTTTTGGTCCAAAAACGGCCACCTGATGGCGCGATGCCCAATGTGTGGGAATTTCCTGGGGGTAAAGTTGAGGGCGACGAAACGCCCGAAGCCGCGCTCAAGCGCGAACTTTTTGAGGAGCTCGGCATTGAAACCGACACATCTTGCCTCGCGCCACTGAGCTTTGCCTCCGAAGCGCTGGGCGAAAGGCATTTGCTTTTGCTGCTCTACGTCTGTCGTAAATGGCGCGGCACGCCAAGACCGCTCCACGCGCCAGAACTGAAATGGGTGTTTCCGCTTGAGCTTTATACCCTCTCAATGCCGCCCGCCGACCGCCCCCTGATTCCGATGATCGAAGCGCTATTGTGACTCGGGCGCCCAGCCCGTCAGAGTCGTGATCGCGAGTGTCTCGGTAATCGGCGATCCGCTCTCAAGCCGCTCACATAGCATAACATACTGCGCGCGCGCGAACGTGTGCCGGTGCAGCAACAGGTTGGTTGCGGCGTGGGCCCGTAGATCGTTTAGTAAAGCTGCCACCGTGGGATAGGTGAGCTGGTGCGTGTCAACATCCGCAACCGGCAGCACAAACCCCGCCCGCGCGAGCAAATCGCCAGCCGCACGAACATCGAACATCGGATGCGTGCGCTGAACGGACGGATCAACGTCCCGTAACGCCGCACGCAGCGTCTCCAGGCTGCCCGCACCCGCGCACTGCGCTAGGAACAAACCGTTCGGCTTGAGCGCGCGGCGCATCAGCACGAGCGCTCCGGGCAGATCATTCACGGTGTCGAGCAGGCCGAGCGAGAGGATGAGATCATAGTGCGCGGGTGGAAGGTGGGGCATGTCCTCATCGGCACACAGGCCATTGCCTGCATACACAGCCCCCGCGTCGGCCACATCGACGGTAACACCACGCTCACTCAGCCCCGCGATAAGTGACTGTGCCGCGCCATTTATGACTAATGCGTGCCCAAATGGCCGGTTGATCGAGTCTATCCTGTCAAGCAGGTCATCCGCACAGTGGCGCAAAAAGCGAGACTCGCTCGTCATCAAACGGGCCGCGCGATCTCGCCGCACACGGCGCAGCTTGCGATCAAAAATTTCCGAATCGGTCATGG
>JAYVZY010000178.1:0-1508 GCA_043782885.1 Sphingomonadales bacterium
GGCGCGTGCTGGCCCGTGCCGTGCAGTATCACCTCGAAGATCGTGTGTTCGTAAATGGACGCAGGACGGTCGTGTTCAAGGATTGAGCAATTACCATACATTTTTGGCACACATAAATTTTAGGAGAAGATAATGAGCAAAAAGACACTGTCGGACGTCTTGAGCGCCGTCGCCAACATTCCCGATTTTCTGCGGAACCAGCCGACGGGGCCAAATGTGTATCCCGGTGTGCCCTCTGAATATACCAATTGGCGTGATGAGCAACGGGCGTGGGGTGAAACGGCGGTGCTCTATAACCAGTCTTACCATATGGCAGATCTTTTGGTTGAGGGGCCAGATGCGTTCAAACTACTCAGCTATTTGGGTATCAACAGCTTCAAAGGTTTTGAGGTCAATAAAGCCAAGCAATTCGTGCCGGTCACACCCGAAGGCTATGTGATTGGCGATGTCATCCTGTTTTACCTCGGTGCCAACAGCTTCAATCTGGTGGGCCGCGCACCTACGCTCAATTGGGTCCAGTTCCATGCGGAAACGGGAAACTATGATGTAACGACGGTACTCGATCAGCGCTGGGCGATGCGCACCGATGGCAAGCGCAACTCCTATCGCTTTCAGGTGCAAGGCCCACTCGCGATGAAGGTGATGGCGAAGGCGCTGGGCACTGCGCCGCCGGAGCTTAAGTTCTTCAACATGACAACCGTCAAGATTGCGGGCCGCGACGTGTGCGCGCTGCGGCATGGTATGGCGGGACAGCCCGGTTTTGAGCTATTTGGCCCGTGGGAAGAAGGCGAGGACGTGCGTCAAGCGCTGATCGCGGCAGGTGCGGAGTTTGGGATGAGACTCTGCGGTGGGCGCGCCTATTCATCGAATACGCTCGAATCCGGTTGGATCCCGTCGCCACTGCCGGCGATCTACACTGGGGACAGTTTGAAGGCCTTTCGTGAGTGGTTGCCCGCCACGGGCTATGAAGCAACCTGCTCCATCGGCGGCAGTTTCGTGACAGAGAACATTGAAGACTATTACCTCAGGCCTTGGGATTTGGGTTATGGCCCGTTCGTTAAGTTCGATCATGATTTTATCGGGCGCGCGGCACTTGAAGCCAAGTCAGATAACCCACGCCGCAAGAAGGTGACGCTCGCACTTGAGAGTGAGGATGTGCTCCGCGTGATGAGCTCGGCCTTCAGTAAGGGCGCTGATCGGGCGAAATATATGGAATTCCCGTCCGCCGTTTATGCCATGCACCCGTTTGATAAAGTGCTGACGCCCAATGGCGATATGGCGGGCCTATCGACTTGGATCGGCTATACGCAAAACGAGGGCAAGATGCTCTCACTCGCGATGCTCGATGCGGAGCATGCTGTCCCAGGAACGAAGGTCTCGCTCCTTTGGGGGGAAGAGAATGGCGGCACCAGGAAGCTCACGGTGGAGCCGCACGTGCAAACTGAGATTCGCGCCGTGGTCGCTGCGGTGCCGTATACCGAAGCGGCGCGCGATAGTTATGCCGATAG
>JAYVZY010000179.1:0-1654 GCA_043782885.1 Sphingomonadales bacterium
GTCGTGCTCACCAGCACGCCACAAATGCGCGCAGTGATATATAAAAACACACGCGGCCACGGGGAGGGTATGCGGCAGACGCCCCAAATACCATGCAAGACAAGCACTGGGGCGAGAGCAACCAGCAGCAAGATCACGCGCGTCACCAGACGGAGGGTGCCGAAAAAATTAGTTTTTTGCGCCAATGGCAACGCCATAGAGTTCCATGCGATGATCGACCAAACGAAAGCCCAATTTCTCGGCAATCACTTTTTGAAGCGCTTCCAGTTCGGGATCGACAAATTCGATAACGCGTCCCGTTTCAACGTCAATTAAATGATCATGATGTGCATCGGAGGCTGCCTCATACCGCGCGCGACCATCCCCAAATTCGTGGCGCTCCAAAATGCCCGCCTCTTCAAAGAGGCGCACGGTGCGGTAAACTGTAGCGATAGAAATACCGGGATCGATCGCAGATGCGCGCGCATGCAGCGACTCTACATCCGGATGATCAAGGGCCTCGGACAAGACCTGCGCGATGATACGGCGCTGGTCAGTTATCCGAAGCCCTTTTTCAGCGCAGAGCGCTTCAACGTCTATTTGGCGGTTCATACCGCCGTGCTTACTTCTTTTTGCGCGATGTGCCCAGCCCGATTTTCATCGCCAGCATCCGACGTTGCGCCGCATAATTTGGAGCGACCATCGGATAATCAGCGGCCAAACCCCATTTTGTGCGATAGTCATCCGGCGTCATCTTATAGTGGGTCATCAGATGGCGCTTAAGCATTTTAAGCTTCTTGCCATCTTCTAAGCACACGATGTGATCGGGCTTGATCGATGACCGAATGGACACTGCCGGCTCTTGCTTCACAACCGGCGCGGCGGCTGTCGTTCCCAGACCCGAGAGCGCCGCGTGTACGTTCTGAATAATCAGCGTCAAATCCGAAACTGCAACGCTGTTGTTGCTTACATGCGCAGCGACAATATCTGCCGTGAGTGTAATCAATGATTCCTGCGTTCCTATATTATCTGTCATTTCCATTGTCCTTGGTTTTCATACGTGCGACCCATTTTGGGATTGGTTGATATTTGTTGACTGGTTAAACTACGCAAAACAAATAACATTTTTAGCTTAAAATCATCTTCCCTTATAAGTCAACGCTCATCGTCAAGGCATTTAACGGTTCACCGCATTTACTGTGATAATAATTCGGGCGCTCACCAATCACCTTAAATCCATGGCTATGGTAGAAGGAGATGGCACTATTTGTAATGCGAACTTCGAGGAACAATTTAAGAACTTTAGATACTTTCGCCGCTGAAAGCGTGTATTGAATGAGCGCCGAGCCAATCGCCTGCCCTCTCATGGCGGGCAACACGGCGATCAACAACAACTCGCACTCCTCGAACAACGACCGCACCAAGGCGAAGCCAACAGGGCACTGATCGCGCGTCGCCACGAACAACTTTGTCTCAGGAATCAGCAGTGCCGATTCGACTTGTGCCTGCGACCATGCCTCCCGAAAGGCTGGGTCAAATGCTGCGACCATAATCGGCATGATCTGCCCGACGTCGGCTAATCCCGATGTGTGAATGGTGCAGGCCACAGTCATGCAGTCGGTTTTGCATCCGCGCCCCGCACGTAAATTGGCGATGGCTGGAGCTGCTTGAAGGT
>JAYVZY010000180.1:0-3377 GCA_043782885.1 Sphingomonadales bacterium
GATGACCAATGTTGATGCGACAACCGGCAGCGCCACCAACATGGCCGCCGACGTTGGCGATGCAACGAATGCCGGCGGGGGCACCAGCGGCGCAGACAAAGGAAGCAAGGACAACGCGGCGAACTAACGCCGCCGCACTGCCAATCCGGTCATCACTAAGTCAGTCCCGCGCCCTTATCGCCCCGTGCGCCGCACCGCGCCTTTGTGTGCGCCCGCTGAACCGGGCTTTTTGCCGGGGTTGAAGAAGCGCTTGCGCTCGCCTTCGGGGCGGGCTGCATTGGGATTGCCACGACTGCCGCCTGGCTTGCCACGGCCACTATTCGTAGGCCGCACCACGGGCGCGAGCTTGGGCAGGGTCGCGACGATTTTCGCGAAATCCTCCGGCAGACCGATCGGCTCCAACTGAACGCGGGTGAGGCGTTCGATTTGCTTCAGAAACCCACGCTCTTCCGCATCGACAAAGCTGATCGCGATGCCATCTGCGCCCGCGCGCGCCGTGCGGCCAATGCGGTGAACATATTGCTCGGGCACGTTGGGGAGCTCGAAATTGATGACGTGCGAGACGCCCGACACATCAATCCCGCGCGCGGCAATGTCGGTCGCGATCAGGATTTTGATGTCGCCACGCCGGAACGCCTCCAACGCTTGGGTGCGCTGCGCCTGACTTTTGTTGCCGTGGATAGCTGCGCACGGAATATCGGTCGCGTGGAGCTGCCGCACAACCTTATCTGCGCCATGCTTGGTGCGGGTGAAAACGAGCGCGCGGTCAATCGGCTCGCGTTTGAGCACAGCGCTCAGCAGCGCAGTTTTTTCCTTCTGGT
Source organism: Sphingomonadales bacterium (assembly GCA_043782885.1). Lineage (GTDB taxonomy): Bacteria > Pseudomonadota > Alphaproteobacteria > Sphingomonadales > Sphingomonadaceae > JAGWQR01. The sequence goes on from JAYVZY010000180.1 coordinate 822, forward strand.
TAACGAAAATGACATGCTGCTCCACGCGTTCGGCGGTCGTCGCTTGTGGCGCAACCGAAACTTTGATCGGATCGTTGAGGAAGCGCGCACCGAGATCGGCGATTGATTTGGGCATCGTGGCCGAAAAAAACAGCGACTGACGCTGCTTCGGCAACATGCCATCAATTCGCTTGAGCGCATTGATAAAGCCAAGATCGAGCATCTGGTCAGCCTCATCAAGCACGAAAATCTCAACATGCTTGAGCGAAAGCGTGCGCTGATCGATCAGATCAAGCAAGCGGCCGGGCGTGGCAACGAGAACATCAACACCGGGGCGGAGCGCCGCAATCTGGCGGTTAATCGGCACACCACCGAACACGCATTCAACGCTCAGGCGTTGCGCTTTGCTGTAATCTTTGAACGATTGGGCGATCTGCGCCGCCAGCTCACGCGTGGGCGAAAGCACCAGCATCCGGCAGCTTAAGGGACGGCGCGCCACTTGGTTTGCGGTCAGCCGCATGATCGACGGGAGCGCGAAGGCAGCGGTTTTGCCGGTGCCGGTCTGCGCGATGCCGCACAAATCGCGGCCTTCAAGCAGTGCGGGAATGGATTGTGCCTGAATCGGCGTTGGTTCGGTATAGCCTTTCGCATCAAGCGCGGCGAGGATGGGAGCAGAAAGCCCCAAGTCTTTGAAATAAGTCATATAATTCTCTTGTATAATGAAGCAGGGCGCGCGAAATTGCGCAGCCGAGCGGGGTCAAAAATGACAACCCGCGTGAAAAGGGAGGTCTGGCGGTTGCGCCTTAAATCTCGGCCTGCATCCGTCTATTGAACGGAACAATCACGCTGGCCGGTGGGAACGGAAGCAGGCGACTGGCCTTAACGCTTCCGACGCGCTGCGAATGCAAATAATGCTGCACTGCGAAAAAAGCAAGCGAATTCTTGCGGTGCCGACTACTTGACCAATCCAAGCACCGCATAAGCCTTCGCCAGCGTCGGTGCCGCGCGTTCACGGGCGCGGGCCGCGCCTTTCGCAAGGATGGCGTCGAGCGTCTCATTGTCATGGCGCAAATCGTTAAAACGTTCGGTGATTGGCGCAAAGCTCTCAATCAACAACTCGCCAAGCGCAGGCTTGAAGGCGCCAAAGCCCTGTCCGCCGAAGCGCGCCAGCACCGCGTCCACGCTCTCGTTGGCGAGTGCAGCGTAGATGGTCACGAGGTTCTTGGCCTCAGCACGGCCTTCAAGTCCCGCCGCCTCAGACGGCAGCGGTTCGGGATCGGTCTTTGCCTTCTTGACCTTCGCCATGATCGTGTCGGCATCGTCGGTCAGGTTGATTCTGCTCATATCGGAAGGATCAGACTTTGACATTTTTGCGCTACCATCGCGCAACGACATGATCCGCGCGGCGGCCGGCGGAATGAACGGCTCAGGCAGCGTGAACAGCGCGCAATCGAAATCGGCATTGAACTTGGAGGCGATGTCGCGCGCCAGCTCCAGATGCTGCTTCTGGTCATCACCCACGGGCACGTGCGTGGCTTGATAGAGCAACACATCGGCGGCTTGCAGCACGGGGTAAGCATAAAGGCCGATGCTCGCGCCTTCGCGGTTCTTGCCGGCCTTATCCTTGAACTGTGTCATCCGGTTGAGCCAGCCAATCCGCGCGGTGCAGAACAGCAACCAGGCCAGCTCGGCGTGCGCGGGGACTTGGGCCTGGTTGAAGAGCACCGATTTGTTGGGATCCACGCCGCATGCGATGAGCGCCGCCGCCATCTCGCGCGTATTGGCGTGCAGCGTGGCGGGATCGTTGTGTACCGTAATCGCATGGAGATCAGCAAGGAAGTAAAAGCACTCACCTTCGGATTGCATCGCCACCCAGTTGCGGATTGCGCCGAGATAATTGCCGAGGTGCAGGTTGCCGGTGGGCTGAATGCCGGAGACGATTGTTCTGGTTGTCATGCGCGCGTCTCTAGCTCAATCGGCGCGCTTGCGCAAAACGTTCCAGCCTGCTCCCGCGCCCAGCACCAGCCCGCTGAGCAGATACACCGTGCCACCGCTGCCGATGAGCACACCAAGCCAGATGCCCCGCTCAATCAAGCCGCGCCCGAGGTGCGGATCAACGAGGCTGTTCAGGAACCAGAGCGTCACGCCCATCACCGCACTCGCCACGCTGATCTGCACTGCGCTGCGCCGCAATTGCGGATCAATCGCCAGATGCCCGCGCTTGTGAAGCGTCCAATACAGTTGACCTGCGTTCACCCACGCCGCAATCGCCGTCGCAATCGTGACGCCGACAATGCCGAGCGGCCAAATCAAGACGAGGTTGCCGACGAGATTGACCAGCATTGAGATCATCGCGATCCGCACCGGCGTTTTCGTATCTTGCCGCGCATAAAAGCCGGGCGTGAGCACCTTGATCAGCACATAAGCGGGCACACCCAGCGAGAAAGCTGAGAGCGCGGCCGCACATTTCAGCGTATCCGCTGGCCCGAATGCGCCGTTCTGGAACACGCCGCGCGTGATCGGGATCGCGGAAATGACGAGCGCGACGGCGGCGGGCATAGCGAGCATCAGCGCCAG
>JAYVZY010000181.1:0-3353 GCA_043782885.1 Sphingomonadales bacterium
GTTGTTTTTCTATTCCAAGGTGGTTGAAGTGAAGGACAATCCTTCGACAAGCTCAGAACGAACGGTGCTATGCGCATAATCGCTGGGCAGTGGCGTGGCCGCACGATCAACGCGCCGAAGGGAGACGCGACTCGCCCGACCGCTGACCGCACGCGGGAGGCCTTGTTCTCGATGCTTACCTCGCGGCTCGGGTCTTTCGAGGATTTGCGCGTGGCGGATTTGTTCGCCGGATCAGGCGCACTGGGGCTGGAGGCGCTCTCTCGCGGTGCGGCGCATTGCCTTTTTGTGGAGCACGACAAACCGGCGCTTGATGCGTTGCGGGCCAATATCACGCATTTGGGGGCGGGCGGACAAGCCGATGTCCGCGCGCAAAGCGTCCTCAACCTGCCGCACGTTGCGCAGCCCTATGACCTCATTATGATGGACCCGCCCTATGACAGCGGCGCGGGTGCGGTGGCACTTGATAAGCTCAACCGGATCGGCTGGATCGCGCCACATTGTTGGGTCAGCATCGAAACGGGGAAGAAGGAAGCGATCGACATCGCTGGATTTGAGGTTGATGCGGTGCGCGATCATGGCAAGGCGCGGCTGCATGTGTTGCGGAAGTTAGCCGACTAAATGACCCACCACGTTCACATCATCGGCGGCGGGCTGGCCGGATCGGAGGCCGCGTGGCAGCTCGCCGAGCGCGGCATTAAAGTGCGGCTTTCGGAAATGCGCGGCGTGGAGGGCACGGCGGCGCACAAAACGACCGATCTTGCCGAACTCGTTTGCTCGAACAGTTTCCGCTCGGACGATGCGGAGAGCAACGCGGTTGGCCTGCTGCATCAGGAATTGCGCACGCTCGGCTCGCTTATCATGCGCACGGCGGATACGCACCGTGTGCCTGCGGGCAGCGCGCTGGCGGTGGACAGGGACGGCTATGCCGCCGCCATCACCCACGCCATCACTAAGCACCCGAACATCACATTGGTGCGCGAGCGGATCGACACGCTCCCCACCGGCCCCGCAATCATCGCCACTGGGCCACTCACAGCCGCCCCGCTTGCGGAGGCTATCGCCGCGCAAACTGGCAAGGAGGCGTTGGCTTTCTTCGATGCCCTCGCGCCCATCGTCCACCGCGAAAGCATCGATATGGACACGGCGTGGATGGCGGCGCGCTGGGATAAGGGCGATGCGGATTACATCAATTGCCCGATGAATAAGGCTGAATATCTCGCATTCCACGATGCGCTCATCACCGGCGACAAGACCGAGTTTAAGGAGTGGGAGGCAAACACGCCTTACTTCGATGGCTGTATGCCGATTGAGGTGATGGCGGCGCGCGGGGTCGATACGTTACGGTTCGGGCCGATGAAGCCGGTGGGGCTCGATAATCCGAAGACGGGACATTGGCCTTGGGCGGTGGTGCAATTGCGGCAGGACAACGCACTCGGCACACTGTGGAACATAGTAGGCTTCCAAACCAAGCTCAAACACGCCGAGCAGGTGCGGATTTTCCGGATGATCCCGGGGCTGGAACAGGCGGAGTTCGCGCGGCTGGGCGGGCTGCATCGCAACACCTTCATCAAATCGCCAGAGCTGCTCGATGAGACATTGCGGCTCAAATCCGCGCCGCACATTCGCTTTGCCGGGCAGATCACCGGGTGCGAGGGCTATATTGAAAGCGCGGGTATCGGCATGTTGGCGGGGCGCTTTATGGCGGCGGAGGTGTTGGGTGAGACGCTTGCGCCACCACCGCCCGAAACCGCACTCGGTGCGCTGCTCCACCACATCACCTGCGGTGCGGACGCCAGCACCTATCAGCCGATGAACGTCAATTTCGGTCTCTTTCCGCCGCTCACCGAAAAGGTGCGCAAGGCAGACAGAAAGCGCGGCTATACCGATAGAGGCAGAGCCGCGCTCGCTGGGTGGCTTGCGGGTTAATTACTTCCCGATGGCACCGCTGTTGGCGTTCAGCTCTTGGTTGAGCGTCCGCTGTTCAGCCTTCGTGATGTGACCACCATTAGTTGCGGCGGCTGCACGCTCTTGTGCGCGGATTGCGCGATCGCTTTGGTGCAACGCCTTTGCTTGCGCGCCTGTGATGTCGCCTTCTTTGCGCTCCTGATGGATGCGACGATTTTGGTTCGCTAGGCGGTTGTTCACTTGCTCGCGGCGCGGATGGTGGTTCTGCCACTTGGTGTCGGCCATTGCGCTGGTTGTCACCAGAAGCGCCAGACCGGTACCAATGGCGGTGGTCAGAATTTTACGTTTCAACATTGTCTTCTCCTTTGACGTATGGGCAACCCGAGGGGGATCGGGTAAGATCTCGCGGGCGGACTGGGCGGGAGCGACCAACCAACTCTCTCGATCTGTTGTCATTACGTTTGATGCGTTGATCACCCTTCGCGCGCGCGATATTTAATCTGAAAACGATACGAACGCGCCTGAATTTAGCGCTTTTTGCCCTTGCCAATCGCATCATCAATCCACTGCTGATCAAGTTTTTGCGGCGGCGGAGCTGCATCCGGCGTGTCGCCCATGTCAACGGCTGGTGCGGTGTCATTGCCGGTGTCCATTGGCGTTTCGGGCGCGTTGAAATAGGCGTCAGCATCGGGTTCCAATTGCCACTCGGGCAGGGTGACGGCGGTATCGAATTTCTCAATTGGCCGCTTCGCCACGGCAACGATCATGAATTTGGCAAAGGCCTGTGCTGGAGCGTGGCCGCCGAACAGATCGCGCACCGGTTTAGAATCATCGCGTCCCATCCATACACCGGTGGTGAGTCCACTGGAGAAGCCAAGGAACCAGCCATCTTTATTGGAGCTGGTCGTGCCGGTTTTGCCGGCTACGGGTCGGCCTATTTGTGCAGACTTACCGGTGCCGGTGTTGACCGCCGTTTGCATTAAATCGGTCATTGTCGCCGCCACTTGCGGCGCAACAAGCACGCGCGACGTATCAACATGGTATTGATAGAGCAGGCCACCCTTAGCGGTTGTCACCTTGATGATGCCATAAGGGGTCACCGCGACGCCCTTGGCGCCGACGCTCGCGAACGCCTTGGTCATCTCGATCAGCCGCACATCAGAGGAGCCGAGCACCATCGACGGCAAGATGTTTACAGGCGTTGTGATCCCAAAGCGCCGCGCCATATCGGCGATGATCGGCGTACCAATCTCTGCGCCCAGCTTTGCGGCGATGGTGTTGACGGAATAAGCAAAGGCGGTGCGCAAATCGATCTGTCCGGCATATTTGCCGTTCGAGTTTTTCGGGCTCCAGCCGTCGATGGTGACGGGTTCATCAACATATTTGTCACTGGGCTTTTTGCCCGCCTCAAGGGCTGCGAGATAGACGAAGAGCTTGAATGACGAGCC
>JAYVZY010000182.1:0-3099 GCA_043782885.1 Sphingomonadales bacterium
TGTGACGTCTGGTTTTGGCGCGGAAGCGAGGGGCACTTCTGGCGCGCTCACGCTCACCTCGGTCATCGCCCCCACCCGCACCGCGCTGAATCGCGCGGGCGTGAGGCCGTGACATGTCATCACCGCTGACAGCATTTTGGGCGGCGTGTCATAGCCCTCCGACGAGAGCCTGAACGTGCCCCAATGAATCGCGATGGCCTGTTGCGCGCCCAAGGTCTCGAACACGCGCACCGCATCCACTGGCCCGATGTGGCTGCCATTCGCCATCTGCCCAGGCGTGAAGCGAAAGGCGCCGATGGGAATGAGCGCGAGGCGAATCGGGCCAAATGACCGCGCCTCGGCGGGCCATTTCATATCACCCGCGCCAGTATCACCCGCGAAGAACACATTGCCGTGCGGGGTTTTGATCACGAACGCCGTCCACAGGGCGCGCTTGGCATCATAACCCCAGCGCCCGCCCCAATGATGGTTGCGCGTGGAGATGATCTCTACACCCGGCTTCACGGCAACACGCTGCCGCCAATCGAGCGCCTGCGCCGTGATGCCATCGCGCGCGAGCAAATTGTCATTGCCCAGCCCCGTGAACACGCGCGGGTGATCCCTGATCTGCAGCCGCCTCAGCGTGGGCACATCGAGGTGATCATAATGATTATGGCTGATGAGCACGATATCGATCGGTGGCAGATCATCGAACCGCACGCCCGGCTCCGCCGCCCGCCGTGGCCCGATACCGAAGGGGCCGGTCGTCGCTGACCAATTCGGATCGGTGAGGATGTTAAGCCCTTCGGTCTGGATCAGCACGGTGGCGTGCCCCACCCATGTGGCGACCAGTCGATCTCCTTTCACACGCAGCGGCGGCTTGCTGGTCGCAACGGACACATGATCGGGCCAGGCGGGCTGCCCGCGCCTGGTAAGAAAGCCCCAGATCAACGCCGCACGACTATGTCCCGGCGCCGGGCGCAACGCATCATCACCATCAGGATTGAAAAAAGACTGACCATCAAAATGATTGGTCTTGGGGCCAGTATAATAAGCGCGGTCGAGGACATAAGGTGCCGCGAACGCGCCCAACACAATCAATGCGCCCAGGCCAAGCAGTGTTTTTAGCAACCCCCGGAATATAGCCTTCAACGTGAACGTCCTTCATTGCGTTTTGGGGCAAAGAAATCGCGGAGCTGCGCTGCCGCCTCACTCTCACCAATGCCGCTGTAGACCTCTGGCACATGATGGCAGGTCGGGTGGGTGAACACCCGCGAGCCATGCTCCACGCCCCCGCCCTTGGGGTCGGATGCCGCATAATAAAGCCGAGCGATTCGGGCATGGCTGATCGCGCCGGCGCACATCGCGCATGGCTCTAATGTCACCCAAAGGTCGCAACCCTCAAGCCGCTGGTTGCCGAGCACGACAGCGGCGGCGCGGATGGCGGCGATTTCCGCGTGGGCAGTGGGGTCATTGCCCGCCCTCATGGCATTGGCAGCCTTCGCAATTACCACACCATCGCGCACGACAACCGCGCCCACCGGCACCTCTCCGGCTCGGGCAGCTTCCGCCGCCAGATCAAGCGCCAGCCGCATAAAGGGTGAGAAGGGGGAAGCAGCTTGACCTTTCATGCGACTCTCGTTAGGGGCACTCGCTTTCTAAACCAAGGCACTTTAGCCAAAAGCATTCAGGATTTTCGAGCAATGGCGCGTATTTGCGAACTCACGGGCAAAGGCCGCATGGTCGGCAACAATGTCAGCCACGCCAACAACAGGACCAAGCGCACTTTTCTGCCAAACTTGCAGAATGTGACCTTGATGTCAGATGGCCTTGGTAAGAGCGTGAAGCTGCGCGTATCTACGCACGGTCTGCGTTCGGTTGAGCATGTCGGCGGGCTCGACAATTGGTTGGTCAAGACGAGCGAAACCCAGCTCAGTGACACGGCGCGCAAACTGAAGCGCGAATTGGCGAAAAAGGCGAAGGTTGCAGCGGCGGCCTGAGCTGCCACTCCTTAGTCTTTGAAGGCAAATTTCAGCAGATACGTTCGCTGGAAGTCCATATAATTATCGTCTGACATGATCCAGAATATCGGCACACCGTGTTCGGTGGTGATCGTGAGCGCCTCGTAATTGTCGGTCACCACCGGCGGATCAAAGCGCGCAATCACGCGACTCTTCACATGCCCGCCGGGCTTGACCGCGAACGGCTCGATGATGGAGACAATCACCCGAAACAGATACAGCGGCGCATCGAATGTGCGGTTGAGGACGACAATCCGCCCATCTGGCAGTTGCCCCATGTCACTCACCGAATAATCATCCGGCGGGTCATAATACATCTTTGTCACGTGCACTGCCGGATCCGTCGGGTCGCGGTCAAAGATCAGGAGCGGGCGCGAAGCTTCATTCCTGGGTTTGTCCTCGGCGATAATGATAAAGCGGCCATCCGATAGCCGAACCATCGATTCGGGCCCGCCGTTCTTATCCCAGTGTTTCATTTGCGGCACGATGTTCATCGCTTCGACGCGCGCGAAGTCCGGCGCATAGCGACAAACACGGCTGCGATCCTCCAGCCCCACCCAAATGCGCCCACTCACCATATCATGAACCATCGATTCGCTGTCGCGATCTGATTTATCAACACCAAACAGGCAGCCGGGCGGCAGCGGCTTGATGTGCGCCTCGGTTGGTTGGCCGCGCCCATCAAAACGCCACATGGCCACCGCGCCGGTATCGCTCAGTCCGGTGAAATGATCACCCTCCACGGAGAGCGACGAGATACCCCCGAATTGGGGAACATCAGCATGCAATATCCAGCCACCTTCATAAGTCAGTTGGCCGACTTGAACGCGCGTGGGATCATGCGCGTCAAGCTGTACCGGAGTCGCCGTCAGGCGCATTGTCGCGGTCGGCGAAATGCCATTCTCCAGGATGCTCGACCCGCGCATCAGGACCATAAAGCCGAACAGCGCCAAGCGGCTCATCATGATCAACAATCGGCGGCGCATCAGCTGAGGCGATCAAGCGCCTCGTTGCTCAGTCCCCCCGGCACAATCATCAGCGGGCACGCAAGTTTGCCCGCATTGGCGCCCGCAAAATGGGTGACCAGCGGCCCCGGCGC
>JAYVZY010000183.1:0-8794 GCA_043782885.1 Sphingomonadales bacterium
GCCTTCCGCATGATCAGGGCGTTAATCGCACGGAAGATACCTGTCTGCGCGGTTGATGTCCCCAGCGGGCTTGACGGTGCCACCGGGATGGTGATGGGAATCGCAGCCCCAGCAGCTCTTACCATCACCTTTTTTCGTAAAAAGCCTGGGCATCTCTTGTTTCCTGGGCGGGTGCTTTGCGGATCGATCATTCTTTCGGACATAGGCACACCAGCAGGCGTGCTTCACGAAATTGCGCCGCAGACATTTGAAAACAGCCCCGCACTTTGGCTAGAGCGTTATCCATGGCCGAAGCCGGACGATCATAAATATAAGCGCGGCGCTGTGTTGGTACTCGGAGGCACCGAAACGACGGGTGCCAGTCGCTTGGCAGCTCTTGCGGCATTGCGCGTGGGTGCGGGATTGGTCGCGCTCGCCGCGCCCCCGCAAGTGTGGGACGTTTACGCCACTGCACTCACCAGCGTCATCGTGCATAAATTTGAAGGCCTTGCCGGGTTTGAAGCGCTGCTCGCTGATGCGCGACGCAATGTGATTGTTGTTGGCCCCGGTGCTGGAATCGGTGCGTTGACGCGGGATTATGCTTTGGCAGCGCTGGCCAGCGAGCGGGCGGTCGTGCTCGATGCCGACGGGATAACCTCATTTGCAGATGTGCCCGAAAAGCTGTTCCACGCCATCAATGGCCAGTGTGTCCTCACGCCGCATGAGGGTGAATTCTCGCGTCTCTTTGATTGCAACGGTGAACGGCTCCAACGCGCGCGGGCCGCCGCTGCGCAATGTGGTGCAGTTGTGCTGCTCAAGGGAGCAGATACTGTGATCGCGGCACCAGATGGTCGCGCCGTTATCAACACAAATGCGCCAGCTCAACTCGCAACGGGGGGGAGTGGCGATGTGCTCACGGGCCTGATTGCAGGGCTGATTGCGCAAGGGCTTGGGGCCTTCGATGCTGCGTGTGCCGCCGCGTGGCTGCACGGGGAGGCTGCAAGCGCATTCGGCCTTGGCCTCATCGCCGAAGATCTTCCCGCGATGTTGCCGGGTGTTTTGCAGCAGCTCAACAATCAGATTGGAAATGCGTTATGACATATAAAACCTTGCTCGTACATTTGAACGCGGGACAGCCAAACACCGGATTGTTGCGCATTGCCGCCGATCTGACTGAGCGGTTCGGTACAAATATAATTGGCATTGCCGCCAGCCACCCTACGCCAATCAGTTATTCAGTGGATTTTGCAAACGCTGAATATTTCGAAATGGATCGCAAACGCATGGAGAATGATCTTGAGGCCAATGAGAATGAGTTTCGCACTGCATTCCACTCAAGCCCAGCAATGATTGAATGGCGTTCGTCAATTACGTTGGACTCTGTTTCTGGCTATGTTGCCGCCGCGGCTAGCTCTGCTGATCTGGTCGTAACTTACGCAACACCACAAAGCTGGCTCGATTCGGGAGGAGAAGCAAACTTAGGCGATATGATTATGCAAGCAGGCCGTCCTGTCCTTGTGGTGCCAATAAGCGCACAGCAGCTAAAATTTGAGCAAGTGATGCTGGCATGGAAGGACACGCGCGAGGCGCGCCGCGCTGCCTCGGATGCTTTACCGCTCATGAAAATGGCCAAGCGCGTGACGATTGTCGAGATCGCGGCGCAACGCGATCATAGTGAGGCGACGCTTCGCCTTGCCGACGTGGCAAACTGGCTCAAGCAGCATAGCATCGCGGCGGCATCGGTCGTGCTTTTCTCTGAAGACAACGATGCGGGACAGTTAGCGGCTTTTGCATACAAACAAAAAGCCGATATTCTGGTTGCCGGCGCCTATGGACATAGCCGGTTTCGCGAATGGGCGCTGGGTGGCATGACGCGCGATCTGCTCGTGAAGGCCCAATGCTGCACCCTTTTATCGCATTGACCACTCACCAGCTGAATGAGGGATAGCGCCTTGCACGCAATGGTCTTGAAACAAATTGGCGTATTCATATGAGCGATATTCCAAGTTTTCCGTACAGTTTGCTCTGGGAGGAGCGGCAATTGGTCTCAGTTGCCGACCTCACGCGGCAGGACGGCATTGATTTTCTGCGTTTGGTTACTGAAATCTGCATTGTCACAAAGACAAAATCATATCCACTCCAACACGCGAATCAGGTACTTACCGAATTAAGCGAGGGCCGTTTTGAGGATGCCGCCGTACTCATACCTTAAGCGCAGTTGGCGTGGATGAGTAGATTCCGAGTCTATCAGTCTAGCGACAATGTCATACTGTTGTTGAAGCTGGATGGCACCGTCAAACCGCTGAACTTGTGGTCGTGACGAATGTTAATGCGAAACAAAACTGCTCAGCTTTTTAATTCGCGCAGGCCGACCACATAGGAGATCAATATGTTAACCGATAGCGAACTCAAAAAATCTGTCCTTACCGAATTGGATTGGGAACCCAGCGTTAATGCCGCGCATATCGGCGTCACAGCTCATTCGGGCGTCGTCGGGCTGTCTGGCCATGTTGAGAGCTTCAGCCAAAAATATGCCGCTGAAAAAGCCGCTCAACGCGTGAAGGGTGTAAAGGCCGTCGCCGAAGAGATTGAAGTCCACCTGCCCTATACGATCAAGCGTACTGATGAGGACATCGCGTTGGCGGCAAGCAACCGCATCGCTTGGGATACGACCGTCTCTCAATTTGGCATTAAAGTGATGGTCGAAAAAGGCTGGGTGAGCTTGACCGGACAGGTTGATTGGCAATATCAGCGCTATGACGCTGAACACACCGTCCGTAACTTACTTGGCGTGGTCGGTGTCTCAAACCAAATCTCAATCAAGCCACGGGTCAATACCTCGCACATCAGCGAAGATATTCGTCACGCCCTGCATCGGACGTGGTATGATTATGATCGGATCAACGTGACTGCACAGGACAATAAGGTTAAACTGACTGGAACGGTGCATAATTGGCATGATTGGCAATTGGCATCAACGACGGCTTGGGCCGCCCCTGGCACAATCGCCGTTGATAATGAAATCGCAATCAACTGATTGAAAGGCCACCGTCCACTCTTTCATCGGGGTGAGCGGTGGTCGCTCGCCTATTGGTGCTTTGAAAGGGTTAATATGAATTCTGGTTTGAAGGATTACCGCGTTACTGAGGGGGAGGAAGTCAACCTCAAAAAATGGCCGACGAATGTTGATCCTTTGTTCAAATCAGAGGAAAAATATCGCACGCTGCTGGCTGACCGTGTGGGCCAGATGCAAGAATTGCAACAACGTCTTTATGCATCGAATCGTTATAGTGTGCTGGTCATTTTTCAGGCGATGGATGCCGCCGGGAAAGACAGTGTGATCAAGCACGTTATGGCGGGCGCAAACCCGCAAGGGTGCCAAGTGTTCAGTTTCAAGCATCCAAGTGCGGCAGAGTTAGAACATGATTTCTTGTGGCGTACCACGCGTGAACTGCCTGCACGCGGACGAATGAATATTTTCAATCGCTCCTATTACGAGGAAGTCTTGGTCGTCCGCGTGCATCACGAAATTTTTTTGAGTGAGCGCGTACCAAAACTTCCAAAAAACATCGATGACGTATGGCAGCGGCGCTACCGCTCAATTTTTGATCTGGAGCGTCATCTTCATATTAGCGGCACGCGCATCATCAAGATTTTTCTAAACCTGTCCAAACAGGAGCAGGCAAAACGCTTCATCGCGCGCATCGATAATCCCCAGAAAAACTGGAAATTTAGCACATCGGATATGGAGGAGCGGGAGTTCTGGAAGGACTATATGAAGGCTTATGAGGACTGTATGAGCGCGACGAGCACGAAGGATGCGCCTTGGTATATTGTTCAAGCTGATGATAAGAAAAATACCGCGTTGATCGTCTCCCAAATTATCCTCGCAACGCTTAATGATCTCAAGCTGGTTTATCCCGTCTCAAGCGATATGCACAAAAAGGAATTACAGGCGATCCGCGCCCAACTCGAAGAATAAGATTTTATTCAGCCCCATCTGAATTTGTGGATCAAATCGTCTCTTCAAAAGTTATCCAGATATTGCCACACAAAAAACGGCTTGAGCTTTGGATACTCTTTCAAATCTCGGAACAACATGTTGGAAGGACGATGCGCATATGCCGTACCATCATAGAGCGATCTCGACTTTTGACGACAATGATCTCAACGAGCCGCTTCAATCACTCATTCTTATTCAGGGCCTTTTGGCACAGTCCGTTGAGGGCGACGTAGCGCAAAAACTACTTGAGCGGCTCGGTGAGTCGCTGAGCACCATGTCCATCATCATCATAAGATTATCCCGTAATAGCGAGGAGACTCTCTCTCGCCACGAAGCCGCCACCGAACATTTGGCGCACCTTACCTTGCGCCAACATCAGGTCATGGACATGGTCTTGGCTGGTGAACCGAGCAAAAATATTGCGGCAGACCTAGGCATTAGTCAGCGCACGGTTGAAAATCACCGCGCATCGATAATGAAGAAGACGGGCTCAAAGTCACTTCCCGCGCTTGCGCGCTTGGCCCAGGTCGCCGCCTGAAGCCTGATCATTTAGGTTTTTGCGAAAACTATCGAGCCGTGCGCGATACCCCTCCGCATCGCCATATTCTAGAAATTGAGAGTAACGTTTATGCGGATCGGGTATCCGAACGGCATGTTTAATCGGGCACCAATATTGCTCGGTGCGACTGCTGATTTCACCAATATAGCCGATCAAACCATTCCCATAAGCACAAAAAGCGCAGTTCAGTGCCTCGATCCCGTTCAAATAAGACAAATGTCGCCGGTCGAACACGATATAGTCGGATCGTCGCACTAGCTTGATCTGGTATACCCGGAAGCAGATCATTTGGTACAGGCTCACCCATAAGTCGGCGATAACAAAGGGAATGATGAGTGAGTAAATAATCGGCGCGGTGACGACGGTGGCGAGTGATGTTTGCGCGAAATATCGCGGAATTCCCATGCGCAACAAACGATGTTGAGCGACAATACCTTCTTCAAATTCTACAAACTGCTCTTTGAGCTTCCACCCAAGAACCTTGCGGCGCTTCTCAATCTCGATGTCGAGTTTCGCCTGAAGGCCGATAATTTCGTCAGCTAGATCCTGCATCCGCTGTGTCATTCTTGCGCCCCTGTGATTTGGTTAAAGTGTATGCTTGGAACGGCAATGCGCCAGTCACACAAATGTTCCCGATTGCTGCACTCTACGGAACATTGGTGGGAGGAAACGCGTTACTGTCATATGGCGAAAAATAATAAATCTGTAATTTATACCGCGTTGGTGAGCAACGTCGCTATCGCGGTCACAAAGTTTGGCGCTGCGCTTTTTACGGGCAGCTCATCGATGCTCACTGAAGGCGTGCACTCGCTGGTCGACACCGTTAATCAAGGGCTGATGCTCTATGGTATGCGCCGGTCAAATCGCCTGCCCGATGAGGTCCACCCGTTCGGCTATGGCCGCGAGCTCTATTTCTGGAGCTTTGTTGTTGCCTTGCTGATCTTCACCTGTGGCGCAGGCTATTCAATTTATGAGGGCATCCATCATATCACGCACCCCGAGCCCATGACCAACCCGGCGTTGAACTACATCATTTTGGCGATTGCGTTCGTGTTTGAAGGCGTGTCGTGGCTGACCGCCGTGCGTGGGTTTCGCAAGACGCGCGGTGGAATGAGCCGGTGGCAAGCCTTCCGGCGCAGCAAAGACCCCACGACCTTCATTGTGCTGATGGAAGACAGCGCAGCGCTAATCGGCATTATCATTGCGGCGGAAGCGATTGGCCTCTCGATTCAACGCCATGATCCAAGGATAGACGGCGTGGGTTCGATCCTCATCGGCATTCTTTTGGCGGTGGTGGCCTTCTTGCTGGCGCGCGAGAGCAAAGGGCTGTTGATCGGCGAGCGTGCCAACCCTGCCCTCAATACGGCAATCAGCGCACTCGCCAAGGATGAGCTAGGGGTGCACCATGTCAACCAAGTCCTGACGCTCCATATGGCCCCCGCGCAGGTGGTTGTCACGGTAAGCCTGGATTTCGACGACACACTTACCACGCGCGCGATTGAACAAGCGGTGATGAGCATCGAACGACGTACCAAAGCAACGCACACCGAGGTTGTGAGCCTATTCATTCGCCCGCAGTCGCACGAGGAATTTACGCGATTGCATAGCCATTGATTTCGACGAAGAAGGAGAGACGACATGCTTATTCCCAATGGTACCCTTATTATGGTTCTTGATGGTGCGAAAAGAGCACTTTATCGCAACGATGGCGACGCGATTGAGCCGGAGTTGACGCTTATTGAGGACATTGAGAAGCCCTCACGCAGTACCACTGAGCAGGGCACTGATCGCCCTGGGCGTCGATTTGAAAGTGCCGGTGTCAGTCGAGGTGCATACGACGGTAGCGACTATCATCAGCAAGACGAAGACCGCTTCGCGCGCCAAGCTGCCGATCAGTTGAACGGGCTGTCAGCTTTTGGGACGCACAAGATCGTTCTTGTTGCTGCGGCTCATGTCCTTGGACTCATGCGCTCCCAGCTTACAGCAGCGACGCAAAACCTTATGCTCGCGGAAATCAACAAAGACTATGCTGGGCGCTCCGCGCGAGACATCGCTACTATGCTTGTTCAATCTCTGGTATCTCAGTCATGAGCGGCCCTGTCGAAACCGAGCTCAAACTTGAGATTGCGCTTGGCGACATCGTTAAGCTCGAGTCGTCAAAACTGTGCGGGTCGGAACAAGGTAAGACCCACCATCTTGTCTCAACCTATTTTGATACACTAGGCTTTGATCTTCAGAGCGCAGACTATTCGCTCCGCATCAGAAAAATTGGCAAAAAACACATCCAGACTGTGAAGGCAGAAAACGCCGCGACAGCGGGTCTATTCGTTCGGCCTGAGTGGGAATGTGCTGTGGAACAGAATCGACCCGTGTTCGATGAGTGCTGCGGCCCGCTGAGCATCGCCATAAACCCGAAGATACTCAGTAAGTTAAATCCTATTTTTATTACAGATATCAAACGAACCGTTCGGACAGTCATTGAAAATGGCGCGAAAATTGAGTTCGCAATCGATAAGGGTGAGATTTTAGCCGGTGGCCATCGTTTGGCCATTTGCGAAGTTGAGCTTGAATTGAAAGCCGGTGATTGTGAAGAGGTATTCGCTTTCGCGCGCCGCCTTGACGAGGTGATACCCATCCGTCTCGGCGTGCAGTCTAAGTCCGCACGCGGCTATCACCTATTAAATGGCGCTCAGGAGTCCGCTGTTAAAGCGTCGAATATCACTCTCGATTTCGATGGTTATGCAGGTGATTCCTTTTGCGTAATCGCCAAGGCGTGCCTTCGACAATATCGCTTGAATGAAGTACTCCTCATGGAAACTGGTGGTGCCGCACCCCTTCACCAAGCGCGCGTGGCCATCCGACGATTGCGAACCGCCATTTCGCTCTACAAGCCTTGGTTTGTTCAGGATGAACGGGCAGCGAGCATCCGAAGCGCACTCAAGGAATTAGGAGCAGTGCTTGGCGAGATTCGTAATCTTGATGTCCTAATTGAGCGTGTTGACAGTGATGTGCGTGCGCAACTTCTGGCTATTCGTGATGTCCAAATGGCCAAAACTCTTATCACGCTCGCTTCACCAACGGTGCGATTGCTCATGATCGACATCACCGAATGGCTTGAGCTTGGGTCATGGCGAAACAGTTCTTCTGATCCAATGTTGCTCGAGCTGAATGTTGGGAAATTCGCTCACAGTTTGCTGGATACGCATCGAAAGCGGCTCAGGCACATCGGTAAACGGATAGGCACATGCGACGATGTCCATCGTCATAAGATTCGCATCGAGGCCAAGAAATTGCGCTACGCTACCGAATTCTTTGCTTCACTCTATCCCGAGAAAAAGGCGCAACTCCGGCACAAGGCATTCATTGCTGCCATTGAGCATATGCAAAACGGGCTAGGTGCCCTGAATGACTTTGTCACCGGCCCAGAAGTGCTCGCAAAATATCGATTTGATGCCGAGGCGCAAAAGATTGGCGTTCATGATCGCGCGCATTTGCTCACACGCGCTGAAAGAGATTACCACGCTTTGTTTGAAATTAAGCGTTTCTGGCACTAGCCGTTCGTTTTAAGCGCGCCATTGACCAACCGCTCTCGCTCGGAATCACACCTCACTAGCGATGCTGAGCCAGTGTGGTGTAATCGGTATAGCCGTGTTTTCCGCCACCATAGAGCGTTGCTGGGTCCATGAGTGCATTGAGAGGAGCATCCGCGCTCAACCTCTCCACCAAATCAGGGTTGGCTATGAACAGACGACCAAACGAGATAAGGTCGGCGTGACCGCTGGCTACAGCATCGATAGCCATCTGGCGATTATAGCCATTATTGGCCATCCAGACACCGTTGCAGTTCGAACGGAGAGCCTCATAATCGAACGGGATGCTGTCCCTTGCCCCGCCAGTTTCACCTTCCACCACATGCAGATAGGCCAATCGGAGCAGGCTGAGACTTTGAGCGACATGGTTGAACAGCGGCTGCGGATCGCTGTCATGTGAATCACCTGCCGTCGAGACCGGCGAAAGGCGCACACCCAAACGATCAGTGCCAATCGCATCCGCACAAGCCGAAGCGACTTCAAGGATCAGCCGGGCACGATTTTCAATCGAGCCACCATAGGCATCCGTGCGATGATTGGTGCCGTCTCGCAGAAAAGCATCAAGCAAATAGCCGTGTGCGCCATGCAGCTCCACCCCATCAAACCCAGCCTCAATCGCGCGGGTGGCGGCATAACGGAAGTCTTCAACAATTCCGGGGATTT
>JAYVZY010000184.1:0-1939 GCA_043782885.1 Sphingomonadales bacterium
TCAATCGACCAGAATGCCTTGGTGCCGATGATATAGGCAATCGGCTCAAGCGCGAGGCGGCGGGTGAGGAGCGTGGCGAAGCTGGGCGGCACATCCCGCTCCATCCCCCACATCACCAGCTTCTCGCGAGTCATTTGAAGCGCATGGGCCATCAGCAGTTCGGCATCAAGGCGGGGCGTGTCAGATACCGCGCTGAGGTGAGCGGCAGCGGCGCTCAGCGCCCTATGGACAGGTTCAGGCCCCATCCGCCGCGCTCAGCCGCTCCGCCTCATCCTCGCGGATCAGCGCATCGATCAGCTCGCCCATCGCGCCCTCAATAATCTCAGGCAGGCGGTGCAACGTGAGGTTGATGCGGTGATCAGTCACGCGGCCTTGCGGAAAATTATAGGTGCGGATGCGCTCTGATCTGTCGCCTGAGCCAACCATCGATTTGCGGCTGCCCGCCCGCTCATTCGCCAGCCGGTCACGCTCCAGCTCATACAATCGCGTGCGCAACACCTTGAGCGCCTTCGCCTTATTCTTGATCTGGCTGCGTTCATCCTGCTGGATCACAATGAGGCCCGTCGGGATGTGGACAATCCGCACGGCGCTATCGGTCGTGTTAACGCCCTGCCCACCGGGGCCAGAGGCGCGATAAATGTCGATCCGCAGGTCTTTATCCTCAATCTGCACATCCACATCCTCCGCCTCGGGCAGCACCGCGACGGTGGCGGCGGACGTGTGCGTGCGCCCACCCGATTCGGTCACGGGCACGCGCTGCACGCGGTGGACGCCGCTCTCAAACTTAAGCTTCGCGAACACGCCGGTGCCACTGACCGAGGCGACAACCTCTTTAAACCCGCCCATATCGGCGGTGGAGGCGGAGATCAGCTCAACCTTCCAGCCCTGCTCCTCGGCATAGCGGGTGTACATGCGGAACAGATCGCCCGCGAACAACGCCGCCTCGTCGCCGCCCGTGCCCGCGCGCACTTCGAGCATCGCGGAGCGCTCATCAGCGGCGTCTTTGGGCAGGAGCTTGAGCGCCAGCGCGCGTTCAGCGGCGGGGAGCTTCTCTTTGATGCTGTGCGCCTCCTCATTCAGCAAAGTGCGCATTTCATCCTCGGTCGCGGGATCGGCGAGCAGGGCGGTGAGGTCTTCCAGTTCCGCGCGCAACCGCCCGATTTCAGCGGCGGCGACTGCAACCGGTTCGACCTCGGCATATTCCTTCGAGAGCGCAATGAAGCGGTCAGACGCAAGCTCGCCAGACGCCAACTGCGCCTGCACTTCATCGCGCCGGGCGAGGAGTGCGGCGATGCGTTCGTCGGAGATGGAGGTCATTTGGTAACCTTGCCATATATCTTAAAATCGCCACCTTCGATCTGCAGGTCAGCCGACGTATCAAATGAGAAACGGTCAGTGAGCAATAATTTCAAATTTTCTAAGATAGCTTTTTCTTCATCAAAACCGCCGGAAAAGGGCCTCTTGAGCCGGACATTCGCAACTTGGTCTGAATTTAACATTTTATCGTCAGCTACCAATATTAAGGTAGAATAAACTCTACGAGCACGTTCGTATCGCTTTTTATAAGAACCGCTCGCTGACATTTCGCACGCGTAGCCTTGCCTGCGCAATTCTGTAGTTATCCAAATGCCAAAATCGATCAAATCATCAGATTCGATAACGACAGAGACATCAATCATCGTCGGCCGAACGTCATCCCCCAACATCGCCAGCCGCTCAATCCCCGCAGCCCATCCGACCGCAGGAGTCGATGGCCCACCCAAAGCCTCGATCAGCCCGTCATAGCGCCCGCCGCCGAGCACGGTGCCCTGCGCGCCCAGCCGATCCGTCACAAACTCAAACGCGGTGTGCCGGTAATAATCTAAGCCCCGCACCAGCCGTGGATCGCGCGTCCACGCTACGCCCGCCGCGTCCAAGCCGCTCGTCACCGCGCTGAAAA
>JAYVZY010000185.1:0-14017 GCA_043782885.1 Sphingomonadales bacterium
CATCGAGTTTCAGCACCGCGACAGCAGGCGAGAGCAAGGTGGCGCTGAATGGCAAGGCCTATCGTGTGGAGGCGGTGCACGAGAGCAAATCGCTCAAGCTTAGCGCGCATTATGAGCACATTGACGCGGGCTTTGTGAATCCCTCCATCAGCATCACTGCTGGGCAGACGACCTTCGGCGCGAAGGCCGACATCAAGCTCACCACCAATTTCTCCGCCTATGCCGATGTCAGCCGTATTCGTGATGACGTTTCGCCCACTCACCCCGCGCGGAATAGTGAGGAGGTCGGTGTCCGCTGGGGTGCGGCAACACGCTTCACAGTGACCGCCGCGCTCCACCATATTCATGAGGATGCGGGGTTGAGTACGCAAACAAGTCTGCCAGCCAACTATGGCGGACTATTGGCCACCAATACCCTCACGAACATCACGAATACGTCCCCACTCAATGCGCTCACGGCGCGACTCGCACTCAGCTATAAGGTGACGGATGCTCTCACGCTGGATGCCGAGGCCGAGCACGCGCTTCGCGATATGCAGCATAATCGCTTCGCGCTTGGCGCCTCGTATCAGGTGGCCGAGCGCACGAAGATTTACGCGCGCTATGAGGATCAAACGGGGCTTGGCTCGGGTCTGTCGCTCAACCAAGGGGATCGCTCACGCGCGCTCGTTGCGGGTGTGGAGTCGAGTTACGCCGACGGTGCAACCGCCTATTCGGAATATCGACTTCGGAATGCGATGAGCGATCAATCGCTGCGCGTGTATGACATGCAGCTTGCCTCAGGGGTACGCAACACGTGGCATATTGCCGAAGGTCTGGCGGCATCCACCAATGCCGAATATCTGAAGATATTCAATGGCAGCGCGCGCGAAGCGCTTGGGCTGGGCGCCGGGTTGGATTACACCGCGAGCGCCAGCACCAAGGCCTCGGTGCGCGGCGAATGGCGGCGGATATTTGACGATCACACCGCCCCCGGCGATCAAACAGAAACGCAAATTTTGCTTACCGCAGCGCTCGCGCACAAACTCAGCCCGAGTTGGACCCTGCTCGCCCGCAATTATCTGCTGCTGAACAGCTATCGCGAGGATGTGGCCGGCAACCCCAAGGGCAACATCCTCCAAGACCGCGCGCAAATTGGTGCGGCCTTCCGTCCGGCGGGAAATAATCGCTGGGCGGCGCTGTTGTGCTATGATTATAAGATATACCGCGATCATTCAGTCGCCGATGGCAGCAATTACGCTGCCCATATCGGCTCTCTTAATGTGAACTGGCACCCTGATCGGAAGCTCACGGTGGATGCCCGCTTGGCGGGAGAGGCGCGCACCGATGTCGTACCGAATAGCGCCACCGGTGGCACAACAAAGAACAGCTTCACCGCCCTGTTAGCCTCAAGCCGCGTAATTTATGATGTGACGCCGCGCTTCGACCTCTCGCTGATGGCTGCCGTGACCCGCTCCAGCCAAGGCCACGCAACCGAATATGCCCAAGGGGCCGAAGCCGGCTATCTGATTGCCAAGAACGTCTGGCTTTCGGCAGGCTATAATTGGACTGGATTCAACACGTCTGACCTTTCCGGTAGTGATTATCACAACCGGGGCGCATTTCTTCGGCTCCGCGTCAAATTCGGGGGTGACCTTCTCGGAGGCTAGTCGCGGTATAAAGTCAGTATCCGGTGCAAAACGTCGAGGAGAGGAAAATAATCTTAACCAAGTTTAAACCATCTCCGGTGCACTATGTGACCATGACCTTTTTCACAGTGCGAGCTTGATCGATATGGATGACTACAAGACCTTCGGCCATCAAGCTGATCACCCAATCGATGATGCGGCTATTGAAGCGCCTCCCGCGATTGGTGGCGATGAGCGGCGCATGCATGTGCGCGCCTATAATTTCTGGGTGTCGATGCTCAACGGCCAGGATTTTCCCTCGATTGAGGATCTCGATCCCGAGCAGCTCAGTGATTTTGGCCCTAATTCGGTATTGCTCGATTTTACCGGAGGTGCCGAGAATCCATCCATAGCCTATTTGGGTGATAAGTTGCGCACAGAATGTGATCTTGCGGATCATATCAACAGCATTGCCCAAGTGCCGTCGCGCACGCTGCTCTCGCGTCTGACCGACCACTACCTGCAAATTATCGCCAACCGCGCTCCAGTCGGGTTCGAGGCAGAGTTTATCAATCAGCGTGGGCTTGAAACGATGTATCGTGGCATATTGATGCCGTTCTCATCAGATCATGACACGATTGACTTCATCTTTGGCGTGATCAACTGGAAAGAAGTTGCGGATGACGACGTCGCTGTCGGTTTGGAAAACGAGATCGACCGCGTCCTCGCGCGCGCACCAATTCATATTGCAGCGCAGATGCCGTCTTGGGCTGATGGGCCGGGTCGAGATGCGTCGGAGTCGGAGCTGCCAACATCAAAACCAGACACCTTCGACACTGACGACATCGACGAGCATGTTGCCCCACTGGCCTTGAACGCCGACGATGCTGCGCTTGCCGATTGGCTCGCGAGCGCACGCGAAGCGGCGGATGTTGCGCGAACACTCGAAAATCGCGGTCATGCATCCCTTTATCGCGCTGTCGGACTTGCCTATGATTTTGCGCTCATCGCCGATGCCCGCCCCGATGACTACGCCGAATTGCTGGCTGATAGCGGCGTGGTTCGTCAAGAGCGCGCGCCCATGACGCCCATCGTGAAGCTCGTCTTCGGGATTGACTATGACAAGACACGGTTGACCGAATTTGCGACTGTTTTGAATTACGCCAAGGGGCACCATCTGCCGATGGGTGGCCTTGCCACCTTTATCGAGCAGTTCACCGGTGGCTTGAAGGGACTGTTGACGGAGGCACGCGCAGCAAAGCGCTCAACAAAAATGGCCGCGCCACGGTCAAACTCGAAGCGTGATCGCGCACGCACACTAGAACCGCAGGCGATTTTCGCGGTGGCTGGAGATGATGAGTTCGTCATCCTTATCGCCCGCCGGGTTGATGGTGAACATGTTGGCGTCATTGGCGTTGCCGATCTTGACGAAGGCTTGATTGACCGAGCGTTGCAACGGATGACCGCCTAGCCCGAGATCTAAAGCACCATCAAATCGCGATCCGCTTCCCCCAACCGGCAGAGCGGCAAGAGCGCTTTCGCGAGAAAATCAAACACTGTGCGTATGCGCGCAATGCCGCGCTGATCTTCGTGCATCGCCAGCCACACTTCAATCCCAAACGCCTTACCGGGAAGAATCGATACAAGTTCTGGATCCCCTTTTGCGAGAACGTCTGGAACAAAACCAATTCCCGCTCCCGCGCGCACGAGCGCCAGCCGCGCAACGTCGCTGTCCGCGCGCAGCCCAAAATCGCTGCGTTTCAGTCCGAATTTTGTAGCAACTTTGTTGATCAGGGGAGTCTCACGATCAAAGCCAATGAGCGTGTGGCCGGTCATCAAATCATCTTCTGCGAGGGGCGTTCCACAGCGCTGCAAATAGGAACGGTGTGCATAGATGCTTGAGCGCAGAATCCCGACCTTGCGTGCAACAAGGGCAGCTTGTGTCGGCCTGATATTGCGGACGCCAATATCGGCTTCTCCGTGCAGAATATCGGTGACACTGTCGGTGACAACAAGTTCAATCTCGATAGCCGGATATTGCTCGCGAAGATTGGAGAGAATCTCGGGCAAAATATCGCACCCCACAATGGTGGCCGCCGATATACGCACCGCGCCCGCCGGGCTATCTCCCACTCCGGTCGCCGCACGACGCAGAGCGCCGGCCTCACCCGCCATCGCCCGCACATGTGGCGCGATAGCAAGCGCGACGTCTGTTGGGCGCAATCCTTGTTGCGAGCGCACAAACAGCGCTTCACCAAGCGACTCCTCCAGCGCTGCAATTTGCCGACTGAGCGTTGGCTGGGTAAGACCAAGATCGCGCGCCGCAGCCGAAAGGCTACCCGTTTCCAAGGTCGCTAGGAACGCCTGATAGTGATTCCAATCCGCAAGTGACATACAAATACGTATAGCCTATCTGCGATAATATGCAATTTATTTATTGTGCAGATGCACATATCTATCATTCGTCCACTACCCAAACGAGGAGACATGACATGACCATTCGCAATACACGTTCGATCCAGACTTTCGCTGCCCTCAGCCTTGCTCTGCTGTCCGTCACTGCAACCGCAGCGGTCGCCGCCGATGGCCCCTATTATCGCGCGGTGCTGACACCAAAAACGGCACCTGATCATGTCATTTCAAGCGGCGTTGCGTGGGAAGCCAAGGGAAATGAGCTGCACGCTGGAGAAACGGGCGATCAACCTTGGATGGTTTGCGCTGAACTCGCCCACGAAGTTGGCACGATCAGCAGCTTCACCGCTGAAGGTAAGGAGCTGAACCAAGACAAACTCGCCTATTGCAATAAGAACGCCCACAAAACCAAAGGTTGACCCGATGTGATGAGGGGGCCACGCCCCCTCATCCATTCACCAGCCGCATTGCTTGCCCTTGTTCTGATCCTGGAGCCAGCCCATCAGCGGTTTGAAATAAGCGATTAGCGCGCCGCCATCCATTTCGCGTTTTCCCGTAAATTTGGCGAGAGCTTCAGGCCAGGGGCGCGATTGTCCCATTTTGAGCATTTCGTTAAACTTGGCGCCCATCTCCTTTTGCCCATAGAAGGTGCAGCGATGAAGCGGGCCCTTCCAGCCAATCTGATTGCACGCGGCCTGGTAGAACTGGAACTGCAACAACCGCGCAAGGAAATAGCGCGCATAGGGCACCGACGCGGCGATGTGGTATTTCGCACCCGGATCGAAATCTCTCTCTGAACGCGCGACGGGCGGAGTGATACCCATATAATCATGGCGAATGTCCGTCCACGCCTTGTTCAAGGCGCTGCTCGGCGTTTTGCCCGAAAACACATCCCAGCGATACTTATCAACAAGCAGTGTCCACGGTAACGCCGGCACTTTTTCGAGTGCCTGGTGTAGCAATAGCCCGATGTCGCCCGATGGCGGCGGCACCTTATTCGCCTCAAGTAACCCCGTCTTTACTAAATAATCTGGCGTTACTGAAAGCGCCACAAAATCACCAATTGCCTCGTGGAAACCATCGTTTGCGCCATTGCGATAGAGAAAGGGTTGGGTATTATAAGCGCGCTGATAGAAATTGTGGCCCATCTCATGATGAATGGTCACAAAATCCGTGCCGTTTACCTTGGTGCACATTTTGATGCGCAGGTCATCGACGCTATCCAAATCCCACGCGCTCGCATGGCAGATCACATCCCGCCCCGCTGGCTTGGTGATCATCGAGCGTTCCCAGAACGTTTTCGGAAGTGGATCAAAGCCCAAAGACGTATAAAATTTCTCGCCCTGCTTGAACATGCCGACTTCGTCAAAGCCCTTGGCTTTAAGCAGGTCTCCGGTATCGTATCCAGCGCCAGCCGCGCCTTTTGGAGCCACAATTGTGTAAATACCGCTCCAGTCCTGCGCCCACATATTGCCGAGCAAATCGGCGCGGATCGGGCCGGATTTAGCCTGCACAGCATCGCCATATGTTTCGTTCAACTTACTGCGCGTATAGCAATGGAGTTGATCATAAAGTGGTTTCACCTGACCCCAGAGCTTATCGAGCATGGCCGTGAATTGCTCGGGCGGCATATCATAACCGCTCCGCCACATCGCGCCGGTATCGGCATAACCTAGTGCCTTGGCCCCCTGATTGGAAATCTCCACCAAGCGCACAAAGTCGCTGCGCATCGGCGCACCGACCTTGTGCCAGCTCATCCACATTTCCGTGAGTTGCTTGGGATCGCGCACCGTCTCCATCAACGCTTCAAGATCGTTGCCGCTGGTCGCGACACCATTCGCAGTACCCTTGCCCTTGCCGTAAAGTGAGCTCATCCGGGTAGATAGTGTGTTGAGTTCAGTAGCAGCCCCAGGCGTATCGGGTGCCGCGAGGGTCAAGCCGTCGCGCAGCAGATCAAGCTTGCGCTTGGTATCGAACGAGAGGCCGGGAGCGTTTTGGAATTGTGCGGCCTTCTTTGCCAACCGAACACCCATTTCTGTACCCATCGTCCCAACGCGAGCAGCCAGCGCATCGGTATCATCGGTGATATAGGTCGCGTTTACCCATGCAGCTTGAGCACCGAAGGTGCCGAAATCCATGAGTTCCGCCTCAGCTGCCGCGACAAACTTATCGGCGTCGGCGGCGTTTGGCGCCGCAGATGCGGCGACAGCGGGAGCGGCGAGTGCGAAGCTGAGTGCCGCGCACGAGATCAACGTTAATTTCATAGTCCTGCCCTTTTTTGTTGGTGGCCCATCGGCCTTACGGAGCAAGACTAGCTTCTGCTTACACTGCTGACAATGGGGCAGTTGACCTAATTAAAGATCAACTCCCGCTGCAATCGCCTCCAGCTTGCGCAACCGCTCTTTAAGGTCGGCGAGATCGATGCGCGTGTTAATGATTGTGGCTGGCGTCGTGCTGTTGGAGGCTTTCTCCAGCTCGACGTTTTTGAGTGCCAGCCAACCGCGCCAAGCGCTCAGCCCCGCCAAACTAAGCATTGCGGTGCCAATAAGTGCTGCAACCGCGATAATGAGTATCGTTGTGTCCATAGCATTTCTCCTGATTAGCGCAGGCGATCTATCTCGCGGTCAAGCGCTTTGGCGGGGGCATCTTCTGTTGCGATCCGCTCAAGCACCGCGATGCGATCCTTCAATGTCCGGACTTCATCACGCAGGCGCTCAGATTCCGCATCGCTTTGTGGCGTATCAATCCGCGCCATGCGGCGTTGGTGTCCAAAGTAGATTGCGGCGAGTGGGATAAGGACCCAAATCCAGCTGGCGATATGATCATGCATAACAAATCTCCTCAGTTGAGCGGAGCATCGCGGAGGTTTTCAATCTCCGTCGCGAGGCCCGCATTCTTGTCGGTGATGATGCGTTCCAGCACCCGCACCCGTTGCTCAAGTCGCTCAATATGCGCACCATATTGGGCGGCGCGCTCGGCGGTGTCCGTGCCCTGAACCTTGAGCTGCTCCCGTTTGAACTCCATCCACCTGCGAACGTGAGGTGAGGCTATCCATGCCATCGGGATCATCAACGCGAGGATCGGAATGAATACGGCGATTTCGTCAACCATGATAATACTCCCTATTTCAGATTGTCAATTTCGCTCGAAAGGCGCGAGTTGCCGCTGGTGTAATGGGTTTCCACATCGGCCATGCGGCGATCAATGTCGCGAAACTTGCTCCGCACATCGCGGGTGGTGGTGCGTGGGCTCCGGCGAACGTCTTGCCAGAACTTTGTTTCCTCAGCATCAAGCCCGTAAAGCTCACGCGGCTTTGGCGAGGCCAGCCAGGCGGTGATGAAATAGGCTGGGATCAGCAAATGTCCCATCGCGAGAAAGAAGCTAAGGACGACGAAACCAACCCGCACCGCAAAGGGCGTCCAGCCAGTATAGTCGGCAACTCCAGCACACACCCCAAGGAAGCGGGCGTTTTGTTTATCGAGATAAAATCCTGTATGACGAGCACTCATGTCGTGTCTCCTTTGGGCATTCGCCCGTTAAAGTCCTGATTTCCAATTGGGATTGTCGGCGGCGATGATCCGTTCAACCGTGGCGAGGCGATCCTCCATCCGTCGAGCCGATTCATAAAGCTCGTCGAGCAGATTTTCATCCTCGGCGGTGATCGAGGCGCTGGATTTCCATTGCGTCAGATAGTGCAACACAATCCAGGGCAATCCGATGAACAGCATCCCGCATATGATGATGGGGAGGAAAACATCTTCCATTGCCTCAGCCCTTCTTTGCTGCGGCCTTCAGCGCCGCTAGCTCTGCTTCAACCTTCTCCGATGCCTTCATGTCGGCGAATTCCTCTTCGAGTGTCTTGGGTGCAGCACCCAT
This sequence comes from Sphingomonadales bacterium, assembly GCA_043782885.1. Lineage (GTDB taxonomy): Bacteria > Pseudomonadota > Alphaproteobacteria > Sphingomonadales > Sphingomonadaceae > JAGWQR01. The sequence continues at coordinate 7,896 of JAYVZY010000185.1, forward strand.
CACCATCGAATCGGCGCGACCTTCAGCAAAGTCTACGCGACGCTCAAGCAGCTCAAAGCGGCTGAAGGCTTCGTCGATTTTGGGGCCAGCGTACATCGTACGCATTTTGGCACGATGGTTGGCGGACTCAAGCCGCGTGACAATCGAATTCTGCCGCGCGCGCGCCTCACGGAGTTTGGCTTGCAACTTGGCGATGTCATCGTCGTTGGCAGCGAGGCTCTCATCAAGCTGGGTAATTTCGGCAGCAAGCCGTTCAGCCATATCAGCAGCCTTTTGCTTTTCAACCAATGCCGCCTTCGCTAGATCTTCGCGATCCTTTGAGAGTGCGAGCGACGCCTTCTCCGCCCAATTAGCCTGCACGGTATCGAGCTTGGCGATGTTGCGGCGCATTTCCTTTTGGTCGGCAATCGTGCGCGCAGCAGCAGAGCGCACTTCCACCAGAGTCTCTTCCATCTCCAATACGATCATGCGGATCATTTTAGCGGGGTCTTCTGCCTTATCCAGCAGATCGGTTACATTAGCGGCAATGATGTCGCGGGTGCGTGAAAAAATTCCCATGTCTAACTCCTGTTTACTGTGTCTAAAGAAACTGGGGTGATCCGGATAGGGGGGAGGATCACCCCAGTGTAGTGTGCAGCACTATTTTTCAAGTGCTGCGGTTTGCACGAGCATCTGCTCAGCAGAGCGGTGCGCGGCCAATTGAAGGGCGTTGGCTTCTTGCTGGTGGATCGGGGATGAACCATCGGCAAAATAGACCTGCATCACGATATTCCGGTCCCGACCGCGCAGCGCTGTGGGGAGAAGCGGATAGCGAACCGCGTGAGCGGTGCGCAGCGCCTCGGTATCAGCAACCGCATCACCGCTCGATTGTGCGAGCGAAATGGAGCGGACTTCACCTTGCGCATCGAAGCGCACGCGAACCTGCGCGATGGCATGATCGTGGCGCTCCAAGGCGCCCGCTGGCATATGCAAATTGCTGTCGATTTGCTTTTCGACGTTAGCCTGCCATGCGCTGACCGTTGCTGGGGCGGCGATGGCGGCTTTTGCAGCAACGGGCGTTGGAACTGAAACGATGGCAAGCGCCGTCACAGTCGCGGCAATGCCAGCGAAAAGAAGGTTACGCGAGCTTGGTTGGAAAGATGTGGTCGTCGTCATGGTCTGGCCTTTCTAGGTTATGTCGTGCCGAGCGGTCGTCCGTCCAGCATGCCAAGTGCACTGCAGGAACCGTGCCAATTTATGAAAATGGCAGATTTTTGGCTTTCTGATCGATGAACGCTTTTTGCAGACGATATTAATATTGCTATTATATCGTAAAATATACTAAGATATAGGATATGGAAAAACGCACAGATTATATCGGTCAATCATCAGCCTTTCTTGATAGCGTTGAGCGCGCGAGCCGCGCCGCTGCACTCAACCGACCCGTGCTCGTGATTGGGGAGCGCGGTACGGGCAAGGAACTGGTGGCAGAGCGCCTTCACCGCCTCAGCCCGCGCTGGGAACAGCCGCTCGTGACGCTCAATTGCGCGGCGCTTACCGAGACGCTGATCGAGGCAGAGCTTTTCGGGCATGAGGCGGGCGCCTTCACCGGTGCCACCCGCGCGCGCGCTGGCCGATTTGAGGAGGCAGACGGCGGAACTTTGTTTCTCGATGAGTTAGCCACCCTTTCAGCAGGTGCGCAGGAACGGTTACTCCGTGCAGTGGAATATGGCGAGGTAACGCGGATCGGTGCGAACCGGCCCGTCTCGGTCGATGTCCGCGTCGTCGCCGCCACCAATGTTCACCTCCCCGATTGGGTGCGCGATGGCAAGTTCCGCGCCGATTTACTCGACCGGCTGGCGTTTGAGGTCGTCACCCTCCCCCCATTGCGTGAACGCGAGGGCGATGTGGAGTTGTTGGCGGATCATTTTGGACGACGCATGGCGGCAGAGTTAGATTGGCCGCGCTGGGCCGGATTTGGCGCAGATACAATGGCTGCGCTCGTCGCTTATGCTTGGCCGGGCAACGTCCGCGAGTTGCGCAACGTGGTCGAGCGCGCGGTTTACCGATGGGATGCGCCGGGGAAGCCGGTGGCGGAGGTGCAGTTTGATCCATTCACCTCACCCTGGCGACCGGAGACCATACCGCCCATTGAGGCACATATGGCACCCACAATTCCCGCTTCCCTTCCACCGGTAGATGACCTACGCGCGGCCCTGCACGATTATGAGCGCACACTGCTTGAGGGTGCGCTCAGCCGCACCCGCCACAATCAGCGCGCAGCGGCAAAGGCGCTCGGCCTAAGCTATGACCAGCTGCGCCACGCGCTCAAGCGTCATGGGTTGCTCTAGAACCCTTGGCGATCTCGCGAGTCAAAGTGTCGAAAAGTTCTGGGATATGACTTAAGCGCTCTCGTTCCTCAGCAACGATTGCCAAGAATGCCTCTTGCTTGATGGCCTGAATTGCCGCCGCCGACAGCGCCATCCCCTCGGGCAGTGTTGAGACGACAATATCGATCAATCGCTCTGCGCCATGCAGCCGCCCCCAAAGATAATCATTCTCGCGATAGGCGCGGCTGAAGAAGGCGCCAAAATTGTGAAACTCGATGCCCTTAAGACAGGTCTTCGCACCGCCTGCGCGGATTGACGTCGCGTCATCCGGGGCGATCCGATCCACACGCACGGGATCGAACTCATCGAGACCTTCACCTTGCAGCAAGGGCAACGTCGCGATGTCGTAGTATGGAAAACCGAGATATGCGAGGAGCACCACGCGCCGAACATCTTTGGCACACTCTGAAAGCGCCGAGGCGAGTGCAGCGTCTGCATTGGCGTCAAGCGTTGCGAGATCGCGCCTCGCTGCCAATTCTGCCATCACCGCTGCCGCATCGGTCGTTTGCGCCCCAACATAGAACGCCGTCCCTTCGCGGTCGAGATAGCCGGCCAGCTCTGCAAAAAGCGTGTCGCGCAATGCCGTCATATTCGTACTGTGTCGCAACTCGGTGACGCGGCGGATGACGAAGCGCAAACGACGGATGCGGAAACCTAAGTCATGTGCGCGAAAGAACGCCAACGCGACCGCGCTCGAACGCCCCTTCGCATCGGTCTGCCGATCCACACCCTCCTCCCGAAGATGCGCCCATAGCGCTTGACGGGATGCCTCAGCATGCTCTCCAGTGCCATCGCCCGCCAATCGGCACAGCAGCAAAGCCGTCGAATCGACGATGCCAGAGAGTTTCACCTGCCCATAAGCTGAATACGCATAGCCCGCGTCACGGATTGCACGATCTTGGGCTTTGGTGCGCCAATTGCGCAAGCGCTCGGGCGTTGGATAGTCAAGAAACATCGTCGTCCCGAACAGCTTCTCAATTGCCGCTTCCACGTCTGGTCGCAGCGCCTCGATGATTTTGCGCATGCGGCGAATTTGTCCTGAGCGCAACGCGAGCGCCTCCAAACTGTCATGTATCGGCTGCTCACGAGGTATTCCGGAAAGGGCGCCAATGATGGTGGTGAAAAAGCCAGGTGCACTCGTCCGCTCTCCCAAACCGGCGCCAATCGCAGCCCCGCCGGGCGTAGGATCAATATACACGAACCGCCGATCAATCTCGCGCCGTGCCGGCCGGTCTTTGAGTGCCGCGATCGCCGGTTTGAATGGCGCATTGGCCAGCACCGATCCATCGATCAGCACCACGTCTTCAGGTGATGCACAATCGCGCGGCAATATGCGTTGAAGGAATGCCGCGCGGTGCGGCCATGCCACCCCGCGCGCCGCCAGAACGTCGTCCAGCTCGTGCACGGTGAACGGCGGAAACGCGCCCGGAAAACTCGCTGTCGCGCGCGCTGCATAAACCAACTCCGCCGGCGGACCAAAGCCCTCACCCTGCTCATGAAAACTCAATGTCAGCCGATGTTCTGTCTCGGCTATTTCCGCTGGTGAGTTCAGCTTCAAGCGCTGCTTGTAACCATAAAAATCGGTTACGGTGACAAACAGATCAAGCGGTTGATCGGGCGGCAGCAAGCGGGGGCCGCTGGGCGTGGCAGCCATCGCATCAAACGCATCGAGCAACACGTTGGTGAATGAACTGCCGCCAAACGGCGGCGCAAACCAACGCGAGCGGATAAACTTGGCGAGCTTGGCACGCACCTCATCATGCGCTTCAGGGGAAACTGTGGCCGCGAGCGCCTCATCCTGCGCGCCCAACAAACTGCGCGCGAACGGCACCGACCAGGCTGAACTCAGCAGTGATGATCGCCGCGCTTCCGGATCAAGCAACTGGTCAATATCCGCGCTCTCAAGCCACAGTTGCGTGAGTGGCTCAAGCGATTGTCCGGTCGCGATCGCTTGCGAAAGGAAAACACCATTGATGCCTCCTGCACTGGCCCCCGCGACAATATCAGGCAAAATGCGCAGCCGCAGCCCATGTTCGGCCTCGATTTGCGCCAGCAGCCGCTGATAAATCCCAGCGCTCCCAGCCAACTCTGCCCCACCCTCGAGATGGCTCAGGCTCGCGCGCGCAAGGTGCCAGACCTCCTTGGTGATGCCGTGCATGTAAACAGCAAGGCTGATTCCGCCGTAGCAAACCAGCGCGAGGCGGAGTTCCTTCTCGCGCATCGGCAATCAATGAAGCCCAGCGAGGAGGTTGATCGTGAAGCCAATGACGCCGATGTTGAACACGAAAGCGATCAGGCTATGCGCCGTCACTGCGCGGCGGATGAGAGGCGATTCGACGTTGACATCCGACGTCGCAAACGCGACGCCAATCGCCACCGCGAAATAGACAAAATCCCAATAGTTGGGATGCGGTGTTCCGGGGAACACCAGCCCGTAATTATCGCACCCCTTGCCGGTGCCATAATGCATGTGAGCGTAGTGCAGCGCATAAACCAAATTGCCGAAGCCCCACGACAGCATAATTGTTACGATGATGAACGGAAACTTCTGGAGCGGCGGCATTGTCCCGGTCATGAGCTCGGACGCCACGGTGGAAAGGATCACCAGGATGACCACCGTGCTAATCCCCAACAGCACCCAGCGATTGTCTTCATCCGCTTGCGCATGCGCTTGAATGATCGTCGGATATGACAATCTCAGCAATCGGACACATGACGCGATAAAGGTAATTGCGGCCACATCAAAGCCGATCATCAAGCCCAATCGCCAGCCAAGCGAATGCGCGGCAACCGGACTGACCAGCAGCATGATCACGCTAAACATGAGCATACGGCGCGAGGCAACGCGGTGCATTTTCGGCTCATGATCGCTCAATGGGAACCGCCGAACGGGACGATAGCGTTGTTCACATCATGGCCAATGTTGGCACGGCCGAGGTAGGATATTCCCGCCAATGCACACCAATGCCGTGTGATGGCTTCCACATCGAGCACGAAATCTGGCTCATTCTCAGGAATATCCGAACAGCGCCCAAGCATCAGCCCTTTGATTTTGCGAATGCCTGGATTGTTAGTGAGATGAAACAGGCTGCGATCGATCCGATACATATATTCGCCAACCTCCTCGATCATCAGGATATGATCTGCCAGATCAGGTTGCAATGGCGTGCCGAGCAATTGCGAGAGTACAGTAAGGTTGAAGGCAGCTTTTGGTTCTCCGCCCTTCAGAGAAGGGTTAGGAGTGGGAGGATATTTCGCAAACCAATCCAGAACCCTTGTCACAGCCCCCTCGCCGCCGTCACGGTTCATATCTGACGGCATCGGTGCGTGCACCGGCTGACCGACACCGCGCGCATACAATCCCGCCAGCAGAAACCCAGCGTCGCTATACCCCAGATAGGCCTTCCTGTTGGCCACCTCCCCCATCAAATCCAAAGCTGCCTCTGCCACCCTGCACGCACCATAGCCGCCGCGTGCGAACCATACGGCATCGACCGATGGATCATTCGCCACCTCGACCAACGCCGCCACCCGCGCCGCATCTGACCCCGCAAAATGTCCATCGCTCAGGAAACACTGGCGGTGAAACACTAAGTCCAATCCGCGCGCAGCCGCTAACGGCATTAACCGTCCCGGGATCGTCGGATCGAGCGCGCAGCTTGGGGCGACAATTGCTATCTTCATCGGAAATGAGCATAGCGCGCGACCATGACAGATACCAAACCCTATTTCTTTTGCGGCATTGGTGGATCG
>JAYVZY010000186.1:0-5473 GCA_043782885.1 Sphingomonadales bacterium
CCCTAAGAAATCCTTACTTCCGTGTAAACCTTACCTTTACGTCGTTCGGTATACATGATGCTTCATAGTCCGTCGTAACGTTCGGCTGACACGAAATGAGGACGATATGGTTTCATCGGCTACCCCAATCAGAAGCGCTGCGCCGCAAGGCTCAACCTTGCTCGCTCTCGTGACCGCTGAGGGGAGCGCGCGCCACCCGTATCTCGCGTCTGCCGATTTACGCAACGGCCGTAACGCGACACGGAACTTAGCTGATATTGTTCATCATCTGACATTGCTTCATGGTCGTTTGCCTGGTGTTGTCGATCATGCTGCGCTGCACACTGCGCATCCAAGTGCGCGCGAATGGCTGTTGGCGGCGACAAACGGTTTTGCACGCGAGCGCAGTTATCTCACGAAACTTGCGGTCGCGATCGGGCCACTTCCTTCCACGCCAGGCCAAGCCGAAACAGAATCTGCTGTCCTTGGTCAACACCATGCGCTTGAAATGCTCGCACAATCAGATCGGATCGGTTGTGCCTTTGGGGCCGCACTGGCGCTTGTTCTCGATTGGACGACGGTGCGCGACACGCTCGATCTGGCTGCCAAGCGGCTCGGAGTAGACGTTGTTGCGGTGACGCTACCGTCCATCGATGTCAGCGTTACAACCGCTGCGGCTATATCCGAGACGGCAGCGGTTGAGCGGGCGATTGGTTTTGGGGCACAGCAGCTCCTTAGTCAGCATCGTGGCCTATGGGATTTGATGCAGGCCCGCCAAATCGCGCGCGGCGACAACTAAGCGGATAATTCTAGCCTGACTGCACCACCCCGTTAACTGCTCCCGCGCACTGCCTCAATTCCCAAATCCGCGAGCCTCTTGCGCAATGTATTGCGATTTATCCCGAGCAATTTAGCGGCACGAAGCTGATTGTTCTTCACCGCCGCCAGTGTTTGGGTGAGCAATGGCCGCTCAAATTCCGCCAACAACCGCTCGTAAAGGCCGTCAGGTGGCAACGCGTGACCGTAGGCGGCAAATACGCCTGACAAATGTTGCGCGACGGCGTCGGAGAGTGAGCCAGCAGCGGTCTGTTCGTTGTCCCCAAGACCTATCTCGCGTTGTCCGAGTTGCGTATCGATTATCGTCGCCGTGATGACTTCCTCGCGCAGCAACGCCGCCATACGCCGCATCATATTTTCCAGCTCGCGCACGTTGCCTGGCCAACTGTGCTGCATAAGGCGCGAAACGGCCGCAGCGTTAAGGCGCTTACGGGGAAGTCCGTCCGCGACAGCCCGCTCGAGGAAGTGCTGCGCAAGGAGGCCGACATCGTCTCCGCGCTGGCGCAGGGGCGGTAGCGTAATCGGCACCACGTTAAGTCGATAATAGAGATCTTCACGGAATGTCCCATCCGTGATCATGGTCGGGAGTGCTTGATGCGTTGCGGCAATAATCCGCACATTCGCCTCAATTGCCCGATTGCCACCGACGGTGGTAAACTCACCTGACTGGAGCACGCGCAGCAAGCGCGTTTGCGCCTCCATCGGCATATCGCCGATTTCATCCAAGAAGAGTGTGCCCCCGGACGCCTGCTCAAACCGCCCGGCACTGCGGGTGGTCGCTCCAGTGAACGCGCCGCGCTCATGGCCGAACAGCTCAGCCTCGATCAACTCACGCGGGATTGCGGCCATATTGACTGCGACAAACGGCGCAGCCTTGCGCGGCCCCAGATCGTGAATTGCGCGCGCCACCAATTCCTTGCCGGTACCAGATTCGCCAAGAATCAACACGCTCAATTCATTCGACATCACTCTTACAATCAACCGATACACGTCTTGCATCGCCGGTGAGCGGCCAATGAGTGGAAGACTGGCGTCCGTTTCTGGCAGCGTTGCAACATCATCCGCTGCACAGGCACGCGCCAAACCATCACGTACGACACGGCAGAGCTCATCGAGATCAAACGGCTTTGGCAAATATTCGAACGCACCTTGCTCAGTCGCCCGCACGGTTGTGCTCAGTGTGTTCTGGGCGGAGAGGATGATGATCGGCATATCTGGCCGCTGCGAGATAATGGCGGGTATGTTGTCGAGCCCATTTCCGTCTGGCAAGATCACATCCGTAATGAGCGCCGCTGGGCTCCAACTCTCCAATAATCGGGCCCGCTCTGCCAGACTCCCCACCGCGCGCACCTCGTGCCCATCGCGGCGCAAGGCTTCCGTCACCACGAGCCGGATCGCAGCATCATCATCAACGACCAGAATGCGCGCCTGCGTCATTATCGTCCTCCAGCACGGGGCATGAGCAGCCTAAAGACCGTGCGTTCAGGCGTTCCCTCGCGCGCGAATTGGATCATGCCGCCCATATCGCGCATCAATTTATCCGCCAGTGCCAGCCCCAGACCGCGCCCTGTGGATTTGGACGATACAAATGGCTCGAATAAACTCTCCACCACGTCCTTCGGCGGGCCGGGGCCATTATCGATTACACACACCTCGATGGGCAGCACCAAACGCTGCGTGCCACCTTCCAGCGATACAGACACGCCGTGCCGATAAGCCGTTGCAATCATGATATATCCATCTTTTTTATCAATGGCTTCAGCAGCATTCTTCAATAAGTTTATCAATACTTGAATCAATCCATCACGATGCACCAATACGGGTGGAAGTGACGGATCAAAAGCATCTCGCATATCAACCCCCTGCGCAAATCCCTTCCCGGCAAGCTCGCGCACATGATCAAGTATCGCGTATATATTTTCCGGCTTGCTCTCTAGCGCGCGTGTATCGGTAAAGCCTTGCATTTGATCAATCAGCGCGGCGATCCGATCGACTTCGTTGCGGATGAGCAAGGTCATCCGTTTCCCGGTGTCGTCATTCACTTGGCCCTCAAGCAACTGCGCGGCACCTCTTATTCCGGAGAGCGGGTTCTTGATTTCATGCGCGAGCATCGCTGCCATGCTCACCGTCGCCCGCGTACCACCGCGCCCGCGCACCTGCCCCATGCGCTGGGCCGCCATCCCGCTATGCAATAAAATAAGTCGCCAACCGGGATGGTCTGCCAACGGGGATACGCTCATGTCCGCCCTTAACACAACGCCTTTGCGAATGCTGACGTCGGTATCATAAGCGACATAGGGTGCGTCATTTTCAGCCTCGAATCGCGATGGCATAGCGAGCACGTCACCCCGCACCTGACCGATAAGGTGGCCCTCGCTGGTATTCAACAGCGCCTCGGCAGCCGCATTCACTTGCGCGATACGCCCGGCAGGATCAACGAGCAGCACTGCGGCGGGAAGTGCCGCAATCAAATCACCCGCAGTGGGCGCATCCGCAGCCGCACGGCCCCAGAGTTTCAAGCCGCAGCCCTGCTGAGATAGGGCGCATAGAAGTGCTCGAGCATTTCGAATACCGTGCGGGACTCCGGAGTCTGGTTCACGGCGTTGCGAAATTCCGCCGAGCCATGCAAGCCCTTGGTGTACCAGCCGATGTGTTTACGCATCAGATTGACGCCAGTCATCTCGCCATAGTGCGCGAGCATTGCTGCGTAATGCCCTATAATTAAATGATATTGCTCTTCTATACTGGGATCAGCCACGCGCCCGCCGTGCGTGAGATAGGCCATCACCTGCCCGAGCAGCCACGGCTTACCATAAGCGCCACGCCCGATCATGACGCCATCCGCGCCCGATTGATCGAGTGCCGCCACCGCATCCTCAACCGAGCAAATATCGCCGTTTGCGATCACAGGAATGCGCACCGCATCCTTTACGCGGCGGATGAACGCCCAGTCGGCCGAATCGCGATACATTTGGCAGCGCGTGCGGCCGTGCACCGTGATGAGCTGCGCGCCCAAATCCTCCGCAATATGCGCGAGTTCGGGGGCATTGAGGCTGTGATGATCCCACCCCATCCGCATTTTCACGGTCACCGGCACTTTCACCGCCTCAACAGTCGCTTTGATGAGGCTGGCGGCGAGCGGCAGATCGCGCATCAGGGCTGATCCTGCCTCACCATTCACCACCTTCTTGACCGGGCACCCCATGTTGATGTCGATGATCGCAGCGCCGCGCTGCTCATTGAGCTTTGCCGCTTCGGCCATCTCATACGGCGCGCATCCCGCGAGCTGCATCGAGACGGGCTCCTCCACCGGATCCCACGCGGCTTTTTGTAGCGATTGCCGCGTCTCTCGGATCATCGCCTGGCTCGCAATCATCTCCGATACATTGAGGCCGGAGCCGTAGTGCCGCACAATTTTGCGAAACGGCATGTCGGTCACGCCCGTCATCGGCGCGAGGATCACCGGGATTTCAATACGTAGCGGGCCGATGTGAATAGGCTTGAGGGGAGTACGCGCTTGGCTGGTCATATAATTGCCTATAATTTAGGCAGCGGTAAAGGGCAACAGCTTGAACGTCTCCGAAGCTTACCCCGCCTCTCGGTGGGGCGTTGAGGGGGCCGTCGCGACCGCTCGACGTCGGTAAACGTCCACGCCAAATGGCGGATAAGCCCGTTACGGCATTGCATACCGACGCAAATGTCGGCAATCGTAGCTCCGGCGCAATCATGCGTGTCGGATGAGGGGGAGTCATGGCGGGCGTTTGGTATGACGAGCTTCGGGTTGGGCAGATTTTTGAGCATGCTATCCGGCGCACGGTTACGGAAACGGATAACGTGCTCTTCAGCGCGATGACGCACAATCCTGCGCTTCTCCATCTTGATGAAGAATATATGAAGGGCACGGAGTTCGGCGCCCGTATCGTCAACTCAGCCTTTACGTTGGGGCTGATGGTGGGCATTTCGGTTGGCGATACGACGCTGGGGACAGCCGTTGCCAATCTTGGTTGGGATGAGGTGCGCTTCCCCAAGCCGCTGTTCCACGGTGACACGGTGCATGTTGTGAGTGAAGTGATTGAGCTGCGCGACAGCAAATCGCGGCCGGAAGCGGGAATTGTTACCTTCCTGCACCAAGCCTTCAATCAGCGCGACGAACTGGTAGCGTCATGCAAGCGCTCGGGCCTTCAGCGCAGAAAACCGATCGCATGAACGCGTTACCGCTCCGTTCGATGCTGTTCATCCCCGGCGACAGCGAGAAGAAACTTTCGAAGGTAGACGGCTGCGGTGCCGATGCGGTGATCCTTGATTTGGAAGACTCTGTATCGCCCGCGAATAAGCCACTCGCGCGGAAATTGGTGCCCGCCTTCATGATGGCGCGCCCCAAGAGCGAGCGCACAACCAAGCTGTGGGTGCGGGTGAACCCGTTCGATACTGGGCTGACGCTCGATGATTTGGTCGCCGTCGTTCCTGCGGCGCCGGATGGTATCATGCAGCCCAAGACCAACGATCCCGAGGACGTGCGCCGCATGTCGTATTTTCTTGATGCACTCGAAGCGGCGCAGGGGTTAGAGCGCGGATCGATCAAAATCATGCCGGTTGCAACCGAAACCGCGATTGCGCCGTTCCATCTTGGGGCTTTTGCCAGCGCTGGGCTTGATCG
>JAYVZY010000187.1:0-1533 GCA_043782885.1 Sphingomonadales bacterium
ATCTCGACGCGAAAGTGGCCCGCACGCGTGTTCGCCCACTGGCGAGCGGGGCAGTCTCGGTCAAGGCGGCTTCGGTGTGGCTGGTGCTGCTGGCGCTCATCGGACTTGTGGTGCTGCTCCAGCTTCGCGCGGCGGCGCAGATCATTGCGCTCGCGAGCCTTGCGCCGGTGGCGGCCTATCCATTCATGAAGCGGATAACCTGGTGGCCGCAAGCCTGGCTCGGCATCGTGTTTTCTTGGGGTGCGCTGGTTGGCGGCGCTGCGATTTTGGGAGACCTCTCCGCGCCAACGCTGCTGCTCTATGCCGGCTCGATTGCGTGGGTGATCGGATATGATACCATCTATGCCTGTCAAGATCGTGAGGACGATGCGCTGATCGGCGTGCGCTCATCGGCGTTGCGAATGGGCACGCATGTACGTGGCGGTGTAGCGCTCTTTTATCTCTTGGCGGTGCTGCTTTGGGCGGCGGCATTTTGGATGCTGCGGCCACAAATTCTTGCGCTGATCGCGCTGGTTCCAGTCGCGGCTCACCTTGGGTGGCAAGTAAGCAGCCTCAAGACCGACGATGCCGGCGATGCGCTCGCCAAATTCCGGTCAAATCGATTCGCGGGGCTGTTGCTCGCCCTTGCCTGTGCAGCCGTCGGGAGCGCTTAAGCGTCCGTATCGGCAGGCCCGCCGATCAGCACGAAGCGCTTGTCGCAATAGCCGCATTCGGCAGCACCGCTATCATCAATCTCGATAAACACGCGCGGATGCCCGAGCGCCGCGCTGCCCCCTAGACCATTGGCGAGAATATCGTTCGCGCCATCACAGACGTTGCGTTTCGATTTGGTGCGGGCGGTTTCAGGAGCGGTGATCATAGCGCAGGGATTAGCAAGACGTCACACGAGAGGCAAGCTCAGGGATACGTCATGAAGATCGTGAATGTACCATTGTATGTGCCATTCACCTGATTAGCCCCCACGTTCATCGCGGCGCCAATATGCAACTTGAAAATGCCGGTAGCGCCGAGAGTCTGGCTGGTCGCGCCATCCAAATAGAGCGCAGTGACGTTCATTGTTTGCGCGCCGCCCGAACGAATAAGCACTGGGAGTGCGCCGCGTGTAATCGTGAAACTTTGCCCCGCCGCGCCATAAAATTCGAAATATCCGGTGGCGACCGTGCCCCCCACAGCAGTTGCGCCGCCAGTTGTGCTCACCGTTGCCGTAAACGGGTTGATGGTGATAGTGCCTGCTGCGGCACTCGGCGCAATGTCGCCAAAGTTCATATCTGCCAGCTTCAAGAGCGACATGGGCACCAGAATAATCGCCGATGCTCGGCCAGGCGTCGATGCAGCCCGACCCAGAGTCGCTGTTCCCAGCAACACGAAGATCAAGCTAACCCTCAGACACACAAAGAACTTTTTTATTCCCACAGCATCTCAATCGCACACCAATGAATAAACTCGTCTAACCAGAAATGGTTAATGAGTTCGATAGACGTGATGGCTTTTCGTAGGCGTGATCAGGCGCTACAGCGGACAAATGACCAAAGC
>JAYVZY010000188.1:0-1904 GCA_043782885.1 Sphingomonadales bacterium
GTCACCAGATGATCATCGACATGAATGCCGCGCCCCACCGCAACACCCGCCGCCTTCGCCAGCCGCGTGTTGGGGCGAATCCCGACCGCCATCACGACAATATCCGCCGGAATTTCATGGCCGTCCTTGAGCTTGACGCCCTCAACATGGCTCGCGCCCATGATCTCGGCGGTGTCCGCACCCGTAAGGATCGTCTGACCGCGCCCTTCGAGTGCATCCTTGAGCAACCAGCCCGCCGCCTCATCAAGCTGGCGTTCCATCAGCGTCGGCATCAGGTGGATCACTGTCACGGTCATCCCGCGCAACGTCAGCCCGTGCGCCGCCTCCAGCCCGAGCAGGCCGCCACCGATGACGACGGCATTGCCGCCCCCCTCGCTCGCTTTCAGCATCGCATCAACATCATCCATATCGCGGAAGGTGATGACACCGGGAAGCTGGTGCCCCGGCACTGGAATGATGAACGGATCAGACCCCGTCGCCAAGATCAGCTTGTCATATGGCTCCACCCGCCCGCTGGCCGCCGTCACCGTTTGCGCAGCTCGATCAATTGCCACCACAGCGTCACCAGCGATCAGGCTGATGAGATTGTCATCATACCAGTCCTGATCGTTGATGATGATCTCCGCAAAACTCTTTTCCCCTGCAAGCAGCGGAGAGAGCATGATCCGGTTGTAATTGACGCGTGGCTCCGCCCCAAAAATGGTGATCCGATATTTGAATTTGTCGCGGGCGAGGATTTCCTCCACCGCGCGGCAACCGGCCATGCCATTGCCGATGACGACGAGATGCGGGCGGGTGTCAGTCATTTGGTCAGTAACTCCATTCTATTGAGGCCCAAATTTTCTTGGTATTGGTGGCGAAGGCGCTGGCGCTGTAATCTGCGCATTTCAGAGTGAACGTGTATGTCTTCAGCTTGGCGACGATTTGCGCGTCCCACTCATGGCCGTAATGCAGGTTGCCGACATCGGAGCGGTAATCATGATAGATCGCGCTCGCACCCAGAGTGGTGAGCGGCTTGACCTTTGTGGTGATGTAGCCGACCGAACCATAGGCATCCGCAAGGCCATTGGCAGGTGTGGTCAGGAAGACATCGGCCCAGCCATTCCATTTATGCAACGTCGCGAGCGGCGTTTGGAACGATGTGGTCGCTAGCGCGTTGGTGGTTTTGTTGCTCGCGCCCGTATCACTGCCCAGCATTTCATAGCCGCCACCGAGTGTCCAGCCGTGCGTGTTGAGCATTGCCTCGCCGAAATAATAATTGGCGGAGAAGCGGTTGGGGTTGAGCTTCACATCGCTCTCGTTGGCGTAACTGAGTGTGTAGCTTAGGTAGGACGTTTTATCGAATACGTATTTGCCAGAAAAACGCCCGCCGAACGTCTTTGACGAGAATTTATAGCGCGCAGGAACGTCCTGGTTCACGACAAAACCAAAGCCTTCAAGCGTTCCGAGCTGAGTGGTGTAGCCCAAGGTGCCAAACACATTGTCGCCGCCGATATGCCCGGTGTTTACACCTGTCTGCCCGTCAATCCCGAAGATGGTGTTGTCGGTAATGGCATAGGTGACATCGACCTTAAGGTTCTTGATCGACGTCGTTTCGATGCGCACTGCATCGAACGTCTGCTCAGTGTCACGCCAATTTACCGAGCCCACAAAACGCTGGTCATCAAGATTGATCCGCTGACGGCCGACAGTGACAGTCGTGCCCTTCAGCCCCTTATACGACAGTTGCAGCCGATTGAGACCGACGGTCTGCGGATCAGCCACGGTTGGAAAGAGCGCGCTCTTTCCGCCTGTGTGCGCTGTTCCGTTGAAATAGTCATTATCAATGGCGAGCGTGCCCGTAGCTTCGGCGAGCAGGCTGAACTTCTCCGGCAATTGCGCCTCAAATCCCGCGCGCACCCGCA
>JAYVZY010000189.1:0-6866 GCA_043782885.1 Sphingomonadales bacterium
GATGCCGAAGCGGTAGAGTCCGAGATACGTGTCTGGGATGCCGCCGCACTGTACCACGCGGCCATCTGCATCCAACATATTGAGCATTTGCGCGGGCGCAATCCCCGCGCGCTTGCCCACTTCAAAATCGTTGAAATCATGCCCCGGCGTGATCTTCACCGCGCCCGAGCCAAGCTCCGGATCGGCATGGTCATCCGCGATAATGGGGATGCGCCGCCCGGTGATTGGCAGTACCACATGCGCGCCCGCCTCCAGCAGCGACTGGTAGCGCTCATCCTTCGCGTTCACCGCCACCGCCATATCAGCGAGCATCGTTTCGGGCCGCGTGGTGGCGACGATGATGTAATCCTTGCCGTTTGCCGTGCGCGCACCATCGGCGAGCGGGTAGCGGAAGTGCCAGAATTTACCGTTGATCTCGCGCGTTTCCACCTCAAGGTCAGAAATCGCGGTTTTCAGGCCGGGGTCCCAGTTGACCAGCCGTTTGTCGCGGTAGATGAGGCCTTCGTTATACATATCAACGAACACTTTGAGCACGGCCTTCGAGAAGCCCTCGTCCATCGTGAAGCGCTCATTCTGCCAGTCACACGAAGCCCCCAGCCGACGGAGCTGTTGCGTGATCGTGCCACCGCTTTCGGCCTTCCACTCCCACACCTTTTTGATGAAATCCTCGCGGCTGTAGTTGGTGCGCTTGTCCTGATGCAGCGCCATCTGCCGCTCCACGACCATCTGCGTCGCGATGCCGGCGTGATCGGTGCCCGCGACCCAGAGCGCATCTTTGCCGCGCAGCCGCTCATAGCGGATGAGAATATCCTGCAACGTGACATCCAGCGCGTGGCCAATGTGCAGCGAGCCGGTCACGTTCGGCGGCGGCATGACGATGGTGTAAGGCGTCGCGTCCGGGCGCGCAGGGCGGAACGCGTTGGTGCTCTCCCAATGCGCATACCAGCGGGCTTCGATTTCGGCAGGGTCGAATGTTTTGTTGAGTTCGGTCATGGGCCCGCTCTAAACGAGGGGCGCGCGCAATGCCAAGTGCTTAGGTAGATTATCAGGCAGGAATATTCCGCAGATCAATCCTCTCGCAACCGCGCAATCTCTTTTGCGACCATCTTTTCCACTACGCGCGGCAGATTGGCGTCGAGCCATTCCTTCAGCATAGGGCGGATCATATCGCTCACCATCGCCTCAATCGCGTTGTGGGTAGGGTCTGTTGGAAGGGCCTGCGTCTTTGCCTTGTTGATCTGGGCAAAAGCGTTGCGGGAGGCGGTGGCAGATGCTTCGGCTAAAATCATGTCTTCGCTCACGGGCTGGGGAGGTGTTTCAAGCGGCTTTTCAATGCGGGCGCTGGTGAGCGATGCCACCGGGCGGGCGATAACGGGCTCTGGAACAGCAACGACTGTTGGTTCAGCAACCGATTCGGCCTCCGCCTCATTCACCGCATCGGTCAACTCAAGCACATCAATTTCGGTGGGTGCCGCTGCGGTAATTCCAGCGTCATCGCGCGATGCCGCACGGCGCAAACGCGGCACGGAAGGCTTATCGCCGTCCTCCGCGATAATCTTTTTGATCGAGGAAAGAATCTCTTCCATCGACGGTTCGTGGCTCATATCACCCATTAAACCAACCCTAAACTGCTCTATTATTTGGTTAATGCCGGAGTTTGCGCGGGAATGTCAATGGTGCGCGTGGATTGTGCTTTGGGTGCTGGGCCATCTGACCAATCGGAGAGCGACCGATGTGCGCGGTTGTAATTGCCGAGTGGATCATAGAGCGCGCCGCCCTCCAGCCCCAATTCGCGCGCCTCTGCCTTACCCATCGCCGCCAAAAGCGAGAAACCAGCAACATAGGCGTTGCGCTTAGCCTGAATGAGTTGCGATTGCGCTGTCAGCAATTCCTGCTCGGCGTTTAGAATGTCCAATATGGTGCGGTTGCCCACGCTGTTTTCCGCCCGCACACCTTCGAGCGACAGGGATGCGGCGGCCACCTGCTTTTGCGACGAGTCGATCACCTCATTCGAGGCGCGCCAACTGGCATACGATGCGCGCGCCTGCGCAATGATGCCGCGCTCGGTGGCAATGGCGTTTTCTATGGCTTGCGATGTGCGGTCATTTGCGGCGCGCACTTGGGCCGAGGGGCCACCACCCTGATAAAGCGGAATTGTGGCTTGAAGGCCAACCAAAGCTGTGCGGTCAGTTTGTTGTGCTGCGATGAAGTTCGAAAAGGGCAACGCAGAATTAAAATTATTTGAATAATTGGCGCTCGCGACGCCGGAGAGCTTTGGCAATCGGGCCGCACGGGCCACTGATGTGTCATAGCGCGCCGCCTCGACGGCCTTATTGGCGGCAATCAAATCCGGGTTGTGCGCGAGCGCGGCGACCACAGCGTCGTCCGGCGTCGTCGGAAAATTGGGCAGGACGGGCGGTTGCGCCAAGGCATCGGGCGCGGCACCAACATAACGCACATAGGTCTCACGCGCGGCGATTAAATTGGCCTGCGCCGATTCAGCATTCGCCTCCGCCGCTGCCAGCCGTGCTTCAGATTGGGCAATATCTGTGCGGGTCAGATCGCCGACCTGGAACCGATCGCGCGTTGCCTGCAAATTTACGCCCAGAACCTTGACCTGCTGCTGATTGAGCCCGACCAATGCCTCATTTTGGAGCACATCCATATAGGCCGCCACCACTTGCGCAAACACGCCCGATTCGGTGCCGCGCAAATTTGCGCGCCCTGCCTCGGTGCGGACGTCCGCCGCCCTGATGCCGTTCTTCACGGCGCCACCCTCATAAATCGGAACGGACAGGCTCACGGTCGCGTTGCCATTACGCGCTGGATTTCCACGCGCATCGTTGAACGACTCAAAATAATTGCTGTATTTCGCGCTCACCGACGCACTCGGCAAACCATTTGCCCGTGCGATAGCGACCTGCTCGTCGGTCGCCTTCTGCCCAGCCCTGGCCGCATTGAGGATCGGGCTTGTCTGATAGGCCTTCAATAATGCACCTTGCAGCGTCTCGGCGGAGAGCGGCGCGGCGGACACAAGTGCGGAAGCGATAAGCAGAACGTGAACGCGCATCAGAATTGAAACCCCTTTGGTTGGGCGAATCCGGGGAGGATTACGCACGCGGCATCAAGAAATGGCACCAAGGCAAAACCCCCCGCACTTTTGCGCCCCGCCGCGAGCCGAGGCACGCCGCGCTCGATCAACCCTGTGACAAAGCGCCCACCCGTTTTAAGCTGTGCAACGATCACTTCGGGAACCTGCTCGACAGCGCCGTCAATGAGAACGACATCATATGGGCCTTGCTTCTTGCTGCCTTTATTCAGATCGCCGCCGACAAGGGTGATACTCGCGCGGCCTTTCAGGTTCGCTTTTGCTGACGCCAGCAATTCTGGCGATTCCTCAACCGCAACGACCGTCGCGCCAAGCTCCGCCAACACTGCGGCTGCGTAACCCGTTGCCGAGCCAATGACGAGCACATGGTCACCCGGCTGAATATCGGCCTCATTAATCAATCGCGCGGTCGCGAGCGGGGCATTCAGCGCCCGCCCATCGCCGAGCGGAATAGCCGTATCGACATACGCCGAAGTGGCACGCGTAACGGGCACAAAATGTTCGCGGGGCACCACATTCAGTGCCGCAATCACACGAGAATCATCAACGGCCACAGTGCGCAATTGGCTGACAATCATTGCTTCACGCATTGCTGAGAAGGAGTGGGCGGAGAAGTTTTGTTGGGTCATCATGATCGCCTTCTGGCATAGCTGTTATAGATAAGCAATACAGTCGCCTTGAAACTTTGCCATAGCGGGAGAGCGACATTCTGCCAAGCGGGAGGGCGACGCGAGTGCCGTTAATTGCGATGCAAAGTTTACAAGGTCTTTCAGCCTGTCTATTCCATATTCAACAGCGCGAATTCGCGCGAAATGGGGCAAATGTTTTGGCGGATCGACACAAGTTTGACGAGATACGTGACAAATATGCCGTCGCCGCTGATTTTCTGATCAGTCCAGAATATTTTCAGATCACCCTAACGTGCCTTTTGGCAGCGATCAATTGTCCTGCATGACGCCCTCTCTCGCCTTCGTTACACCTTCCCATCCGCCTGATCTTGCGCGGTGCGAACTGCTGGTTGATTCGCTTGACCATTTTGGACGCGCATTCAATCATTATATCATTGTTGATAAAGCTGACGTGGCGGCGTTCAAACACCTGGCGAGCGCACGGACCATTCTCATCGAAGCCGAGAGCATTATCGATCCACGTTTCATCCGCATTCATTGGAAAGGGAGTAGCTGGTATAACTGGCGCACGCTGCCCATGCGCGGGTGGATGAGCCAACAAGTGTATAAGCTGGCGTCCGTTAACGTCATCCCCGATGACATTCTGGTGATGACGGATTCCGATACGACGATTGTGAAGCCTGTTCAGATTGAGAATTTTTTGGTCGATGGCAAAACCGGCTTACTCGATGTTGATTATTGTGCGGGGATGGTGCCCGTCTGGACGAAGATCGCGACGAAGTTGCTCGGGCTCAGCGCTGTACCGCCGTTACGCGGTCACGTCGGCAATCTGATTGCTTGGCGGCGCGAACATATGCTCGGCCTTCACGCACGCGTCGAAAATGCAACTGGCTTGCCTTGGCAGTTGGCAATTGCGCGCCAGCGTACCTTCTCCGAATACGTTCTATATGGCTGCTATGTCAGAGATGTTCTCGGCTACCCACATTCACAACACGCGCCGTCTACCCGCGCGCTTGTTAAGCAGCCCTGGAATCATGATCTGTCGACCCAAGTGGGTATCAGAAGTTATTTAGACGATATCGAACCAGACAATATCGCCGTCATGATCCACTCAAAGGGCGGCCTTCCCGTCAGCGCGGCTCGCCCCTATTTTGACGAAATGTTCGCAATCCGGAAATGAGTCGTGTGCGCTCACGCCACTCAGCGCCCGAATCGACTTTGCGGATCGAAGTCGACGAGCATCACCAGAAAGCGCGTGCTCATTCCCGATATTTGGAATAAGATAAATCGTGCAAGCGGCGCGCGAGCTGGCGGCACATGCGTAAATCCGTGTTGGATTTCGGATTTTGAAAGATGCCGGAGCGATGACGCAATTGATGAAAATGCCTGATCTTAATGCGCGATTGCGACAGCTCGCCCTTCTGGCGGGAGCTGTTGCGATAGGCGTTTCTTTGATCGCGCCGTTCGCGCTCCATCGGGTAAAGCATGCCGTGAACGCCATGTATCACCGTCTTGTCGGCGGCGGACTGACGGATAGCGCTTCGACCGCCGCTGCGAACGAAACTGGCGCAGTTCCGGTCACCAAATTGGGCCTGAACCTGTCCGACTTGAATTGGTGGCATCGTGGCCGCGCCTACGGCAACCTCGCGATGGGCGGCACGTGGCAGATGGTGATCCCGGGCAGGCCCTGGGCGGAGCTGAATCGCTATTATCAAACGCCAGATGGAGGGCTGAAAAGTTTGCCTGCGGGAGCCCAAGCCGTGAAATCCATCACCCAGCCGATGACTGGGCCCGAAGGTATGATAATACAGTGCTCTTTTCAGGGAGACGGATGGTTCAAAGTGAGTGGAGCGCGTGACGTTCATTCTTCGCGGGGGCACGTATCTTTCAGAGTGGTCAACACGCCGGCCACGAACCAACCGGTGAACGTCTACGTCGACTATGTGAATCCCAAACGACCCATCACACAGCTTGATTGCAGGGAAGCGGGCTATGACCGCGACATAAGATTTGATCCTGATTTTATCAAATTCGTCAGTCAATTCCGATTGATCCGATTCATGGATTTGCAGGTCACAAACGCTAATCGGCCGATTAGTTGGGCGACCCGGAAACTCCCGAGTTATGGGAGTGTCGTCGATGCCGACGGTATGTCAGTTGAAGATATGGTCGAGTTGGCGAACCTGACACACACCGACGCCTGGTTTAATATGCCCTGGAACGCCAGCCCCGACTATGTTTCAGGCTTTGCCAACTATGTGCACGCGCACCTAAACCCCGGCCAGGTGGCCTATGTTGAGGTGGCGAATGAAGTGTGGAACGGGATTTTCCCGATTGCCACTCAGTCGCGAATCGAGGGCCGCGCTCTTGGGTTGTCAGACAATGATTATCAAGCGCAGCTCAAGCGCTATTCGCAACGGACGCGCGAGATCATGACGACATGGACGCGGGTGTTCTATGATAACCCTCAGCGCCTCGTGCGCGTCATCGCCTCACAAAATGCAAACCCCAGTACTGCAGAAACCGTGTTATCCTTTGGTGACACCGCAAAATTTGTCGATGCTTTGGCAACTGCACCGTATTTTAGCAACGGTGGCTGCCCGGACGCCGCCAACGCTGCCATCGTATTTGAATGCCTTGCCGCAAACCTGAACGCGACACTCGACAACGCAATGAAAAACAAACAAGTCGCGCACAAATATGGCAAACGCTATATCACCTACGAAGCGGGTCAGCATGCTGTCATCCCGAATAATGTCGAGCTGCTGATCGCCGTTAGTCGCGACCCGAGAATGGAAGCGCTTTACACGGCGTATATTAAGCGGTGGCAAACTGAGATCGGTGATTATTTGGTGCTGTTCTCGTCAATATCGCCAGTGACCATACATGGTGCCTGGGGATTGCAGGAATATCCAAACCAGCCGCTCAGCGAAACGCCAAAGATGAGGGCCTTAGTGGCAAGTGGGCTCACAAAATAAGCGGGCAGATCATGCCATCGTGTTTAACGCAGCCACCAACGCCTTGACCTTCTTTTGTCGCCACTGCGGCAAGGGGGCGACCAGCCAGTAACTGGTATGTGATGGAACAGGATCGCGCGCCAGCACGCGCGAGGAGGCAACGTCTGCGGC
>JAYVZY010000190.1:0-1910 GCA_043782885.1 Sphingomonadales bacterium
GGTGTTCGATTCGGTCAGCGTCGCCACCACATTCCGCGCCGAACTGGAGCGCGCGGGCGTCATCTTCCGCTCCATCTCTGAGGCGATCCGCGAATATCCTGACCTCGTGAAGCGCTGGCTCGGTAAGGTCGTGCCGATGCACGATAATTATTTCGCCACGCTCAACTGCGCGGTCTTCTCCGATGGCACCTTCGTTTACATCCCCGAGGGCGTGCGCTGCCCGATGGAGCTTTCCACCTATTTCCGCATCAATGCCGAGAATACCGGCCAATTTGAGCGCACGCTGATTGTCGCGGACAAGGGCGCGTATGTGTCCTACCTCGAAGGCTGCACTGCCCCGATGCGCGATGAAAACCAGCTTCACGCGGCGGTGGTTGAACTCGTCGCGCTCGATGATGCCGAAATCAAATACTCGACCGTGCAAAACTGGTATCCCGGCGACGCCGAGGGCAAGGGCGGGATTTACAACTTCGTCACCAAGCGCGCGCTGTGCCAAGGCAAAAACAGCAAGGTGAGCTGGACGCAGGTGGAAACCGGCAGCGCCGTGACTTGGAAATACCCGAGCTGCGTGCTCAATGGCGAGAACAGCGTGGGCGAATTCTACTCGGTCGCCGTCACCAACAATTACCAGCAGGCCGACACCGGCACCAAGATGATCCACAATGGCAAGGGGTCGCGTTCTACCATTATCAGCAAAGGCATCAGCGCCGGGCACAGCAACAACACCTATCGCGGCCTCGTCCGCGTGGGGCCAAACGCTGAGGGTGTGCGGAATTTCACCCAATGCGATTCGCTGCTGCTGGGGTCGCTCAGCGGTGCGCACACCGTGCCCTATATCGAGGTGCGCAACCCCAGCGCGCAGATCGAGCATGAGGCAACGACGTCGAAGATTTCAGACGACCAGCTCTTCTACGCCATGTCGCGCGGGCTGGCGCAGGAAGAGGCGGTGGCGTTGATTGTGAATGGCTTCGCGAAGGAAGTGCTCCAGCAATTGCCGATGGAATTCGCTGTCGAAGCACAGAAGCTGCTGGGAATTTCGCTTGAGGGGAGTGTGGGGTGATCCGCGTGAGTGCTATCGTCTGTGCGCTACTGCTTCCGTCGGCTGGTCTCAATGCCGCGCAGCAAAACAATATCGTGCCTAAACAGTTTCGTGGAGAGTGGCATCCTTGGGGCGAAAAATGCGGCGCACCATCCCCCGACTACATTGCTGTAAAATCTTCGGGTCTTCAATTCTATGAGGGTTCGTTCGAGGTTAAGAAGCTGGTCAAGCGGTCAAATACAATTGTGTTGCAGGGGGACTGGTGGGACGAGACTGACGTCGCCAAAAACGTTCGCGCTGAACTCACGTTGTCGAAAGATCATAAAAAGCTGACAGCTGTTATCGGGGGGAAACCTCCTTCGAACGTCTTTAGCTGTCCCGCACGAGAGAAAAATAATGCTCAAAATTGATAATCTCCACGCCACCGTCGGCGGCACAGAAATCCTCAAGGGCCTCTCGCTCACCCTCAACGCGGGAGAAATCCATGCGATTATGGGGCCGAATGGCGCGGGGAAATCGACGCTTTCTTATGTTCTTGCGGGCAAGCCGGGGTATGAGGTGACTTCGGGGGAGGTGCGCTTTACACCTCCCGTTCGTCCTGAGCCTGTCGAAGGACTGCTTTCACCTTCACCCGCCTCGGACAAAAAGGACAACCCTTCGACAAGCTCAGGGCGAACGGTGGGGAGTGAGGCCATCAACCTCCTCGCCCTCCTCCCCCATGAGCGCGCCGCTGCGGGCCTGTTCCTCGGCTTTCAATATCCGGTCGAAATCCCCGGCGTGTCGAATGTGCAGTTTTTGCGTGAGGCGCTTAATGCGCAGCGCAAGGTGCGTGGCGAAGAGCCGCTCTCTGGCGGCGCCTTCCTCAAAATCG
>JAYVZY010000191.1:0-1817 GCA_043782885.1 Sphingomonadales bacterium
CGCAAGACATCCGCCGTCACGCCCAGGCCGCGCTGTTTGAGCAGCTTGCCAAACAGCGCCACCACAAGCTCCTCGTCAGGATCAGTCAACGTAACGCACGGCGTCGCCTTCAACCGCGATGCAAGATCGGGGAGCGCTATCCGCCATTGCGGTGGCGGATAATCAGCGATGATAAGCAACGGCTTGCGCTGATCTTGCGCGTGGTTCCAGAGATGGAAGAGGTGGTCTTCCCCCTGTTGTTCCGCATTGTCCGCCAGCATACCACCAGATTTCGCCGCAAAAATGCGGCCGAGCAGTGTTCGCCCCGATTTCCGTGGCCCGGTCAGCAACGCAGCCGCCACGGGCCAGCGGCCCCAACCATCAAGGAAATAGGCGACACGGCGATTACTGGCCGAAACGGTGAAGGCATCCTTCAGGTCGTCAACAGGCCAATTGAGCGGAAGACCGATCTGCGTCATTGCCCCTCAGAGGACCGTTCCGCAGCCGGTCTTTCGCTCGGGCGCGAGATACGAAGCGCGCCGCTCCCCTGCTCAACATGGAAGCCACGCGCGGCGAGCGCCAATTTAAGCGTTTCAATATCGCCGCCGAACTCCACCAACATAACCGATGTGCCGCCAACCGCAACGCTGCTGGTGTTAAGACCTCTCACGCCGGGCACACGCCGAACGCTCGCCTCTGTTGACGTGACGGCGGACGCATCGGGCGTTACAAACTGAACCGTAATCGACACCACGTTTGCACTATCTGGGGCAGAGTCAGCGCCATTCCCGAAAATATCACTGCCGAGTGTCGGCGTTGCCACAGTATTCCCCAGCTCCTCAGGCGCAATTGGCGTTTCCACAACCAGCGACGGGTCAGGCCGCAATATACCAGCGCTCAACGCACCAGAATAAATGGCATCAAGTCGCTGAATACCAACATCCATCAACTTAGGAATATTCGCGCTACTCTCCACCCGCAGATCAAAACTGCCCAGAATATGGTTTTCCGGCCCATAGCGTGCCGTGAAATGGCCGATGACGGGGCCGCCCGGCCACAGATGCTCGAGCCGCACTTGTGGCACGATCACGTCCGCCGCGCCATATTGATCAAGCAAGAGCCGCCACCATATCCGGCCACGACGATCAGTCTGCCCGGCGTTCAACAAGAGCGGATCAACACCGGTGCCACTCGGCCGCACATAGTTGATCGGGCTATTCCCCGCGCGGAACCGCGCCCACGCGCGCTGCCATTCCGTGCGCTGCTCAAACACCAGCGCGGTGCCGCCCTCCCACATCACTGGAATGACGAGCAGCGGCGGCGAACGGCGGATCGAGCCCGTGATCCCCAGAACCTCACTCGACCGCACCCGATCAAACAAAATCCCAAGCCGCGCGATGTAGCGGTGTTCGCTCACCTGTTCTTCTTCGATCACGACAGCTTCAATCATCGAATCCAACGCACCGTCGCTCAGACCGGGGCCTGCGCTGCCGTGCATTTTTTGCCACAGCATCTGCCAACCGAGGCGCTGCGCTGTGCGCCAGCCCTTCATCCGCGCATCATCAGCGCTATCACCGACCTCATCAACCGATATGCCGGAGACTTCAAAACTGCCGGAGCTATCGAGTGGCGCAACCCCGCGATCTCCGCCCTCTAGTTGTGCCAGCACGCCAATCGAGAGCCCGCCAAAGCCAAGCAGCACACCCATTTGCAGCCACCGCGACAGCTTCTGAAATTCGGCGCTCAACTTTGCCATAAATCCATGCAAGCGCTTAGCACTTGGCAGGGGGGCTATGATGCGAGTAGCAGGCGACACATGAACTCCAAACACAATCAAC